>JANWJX010000025.1 GCA_025451725.1 Allostellaceae bacterium | reverse complement strand
GCGCGCCGAGCACGTCGGTCGAGACGCTGTAATTCCACTCGGTGCCGGGCTGCGCGAGCAGCGGCAATTTCGCCAGCCGCTCCATCATCTGCCACAGGCTCGCTTCCTCGGTCTGGAAGTCGAACTTCGCCGCCTGATAGATCGCGCTGACCGGCGAGCCGGTGAAACCATACGTCAAACCGGAGGTGTGGGTCAGAAGCTGTTTGAAGGTGATGGGGCTCTTTGCCGCGACCGTATCGTATTTCTCGGGCGTGCCGCCGGCGTAGACGCGCATGTCCTTGAACATCGGCAGATAGTGCGAAATCGGGTCGTCGAGCTGAAACTTGCCTTCCTCGTACAGCATCATGATCGCCGTCGAGGTGATCGCCTTGGTCATCGAATAGATGCGATAGACCGTGTCCTCGGTGACCGGCGCTTTCGCCGCGACGTCGCGATACCCGACCATGTCGCAATAGGCGGCCTTGCCGCGCCGCGCCACCACCGTCAGCACGCCTGGCAGCTTGTTGTCCGCCACCAGTTTTTCCATCCAGGGCCGGATGCGCGCGAGGCGCTCGGACGACAGGCCGACCTGCTCTGGCTTGGTCTCGACGATCTGGCTCATGGCGCGTTTCCCTGTAAAATGGCGGCAATAACGGAGGAACCTATAGCATGCGCGATCTGGCGGGAAAAACGGCGTTCGTCACCGGCGGCGCCAGCGGCATCGGCCTTGCGATGGGCCGTGCTTTCGCGGCCGCGGGCATGCGGGTCATGCTGGCCGACATCGAGACCAAGGCGTTGGATGCCGCCGTCGCAAGCTTCAAGGACACGAACCTGCCCGAAGTCCGCGGCGTCGAATGCGACGTGCGCGATCCCGAAGCGGTCGATCGCGCCGCCAAGGCCGCCGTCGACGCGTTCGGCAAGGTCCATGTCGTGTGCAACAACGCCGGGGTCGGCGGCACGTCGGGCACCGACAATGTCAATCTCAAGGACTGGCGCTGGGTCGTCGACATCAACCTGATGGGCGTCGTGCACGGCGTTAAGACCTTCGTACCCCTCATCAAGAGCCACGGCGAGGGCGGGCACATCGTCAACACCGCGTCGATGGCGGGTTTCCTGCCCGGCACCGGCTTCGGCGCCTATACCGCGACCAAGTTCGCGGTGCTCGGCATCACCGAGGCGCTTCAGGTCGAACTCGAGCCGGCGAATATCGGCGTCAGCGTCCTGTGCCCCGGCTGGGTCGCGACCAAGATCACCGACAGCCGCCGCAACTGGCCCAAGGAACTGGGCGATCCGCCGCCCCGCCTCGACGGCGTGCTCGCTGCGACCATTGCGGATCTGGTGAAGAACGGGATGAAGCCCGCGGACGTCGCCGACCTGGTGCTGAACGCGGTACGCAACAACGAGCTTTACATCTTCACGCATCCACACATGCGGCCGCCGCTCGAGAAACGCGTCGAGCGCTTCATGACGGCGTACCGCAAGCTTGGCGATGCGCCGCAGGAGCAGGGACGATGAAGTTCGGCATTTTCTACGAGCACCAATTGCCGCGTCCCTGGAACGCTGACGCCGAGCATCGGATTTACAAAGAGGCGCTGGAGCAGGTCGAGCTCGCCGACCGCATCGGCATCGACTTTGCGTGGGAAGTCGAGCATCACTTCCTCGAGGAATATTCCCATTCCTCCGCGCCCGAGGTTTTTCTCGCGGCGTGCTCGCAGCGCACCAAGCGCATCCGGCTCGGCCACGGCATCGTGCTGATGCCGCCGGGCTACAACCATCCGGCGCGCGTCGCGGAACGAATCGCCGCGCTCGATCTCGTCTCCGACGGGCGCGTCGAGTTCGGCACCGGCGAGTCCGCCTCGATCCTCGAGCTCGGCGGCTACGGCGTCGCGGTCGCGGAAAAACGCGCGGCGTGGCAGGAGGCGCTGGAACAGTGCCTTAACATGATGGTGATGAATCCGTATCCGGGTTTCGCGGGAAAATATTTCTCGATGCCGTGCCGCAACGTCGTGCCGAAGCCGCTGCAGAAGCCGCATCCCCCGGTGTGGGTCGCGTGCTCCAACCGCGAGACCATCAAGCTCGCGGCTCGGCTCGGCATTGGCGCGCTGACCTTCGCTTTTGTCGATCCTGCCGAGGCGAAGCAGTGGGTCGACGATTACTACCGCATCCTCAAGACCGAATGCGTGCCGATCGGCCACAGCGTCAACGCCAATGTCGCGATGGTGACGGGCTTCTCGGTCCATCCCGACGCGGAGGAGGCGAAGCGGCGCGGCGAGGATGGGTTCAAGTTCTTCGGCTACGCGTTGGCGCACCATTATATCTTCGGCGAGCACAAACCGGGCCGCACCGATATCTGGGCGGCGTATGAAAAGGCGCGGCCCGCGCTGCCCGAGGCCGGCGCCAATCGCGGCATCGGCACGCCCGATCAGCTGCGCGCGCATTTGAAGAGCTTCGAGGATTCCGGCGTCGATCAGGTCGCCTTCATCCAGCAAGGCGGCAAAAACCGGCACGACCATATCTGCCAGTCGCTCGAATTGTTCGGCAAGGACGTGCTGCCCGAGTTCGACGAACGAGAGGCTTCGCGCGCCAAGCGCAAGGAAGAGGAACTCGCGCCCTATATCGAACAGGCGATGGCGCGAAAGCAGAAGATGGCGCCACTCGCCGAGGACAAGATCCCGAGCTTTGTCGCGCTCGGCCGCCAGGTCGCCGCCAACACCCAACTCACGCCGCAACAGGAAGAAGCGCGCCGCAAGATCATGGCGGCGGCGCAAGTGCCGCTGGAAAAGCCGGCGGCGGAATAACGGCGAAACGGGGACGACGCATCCCGAAACAGACTCGGCGCGTATGGTCGGAATGAAGACCATCTTCCGCTATCGCGAGGAGCGGCATTACGACAAGCCGGCCGAAGCAGTCTGGCCGCTGATCGCCAATACCGCGCGCGTCAACGAACTGGTCGGGTTCCCGCCCTATCGCTTCGAGGAAAAGCTCGACGCCCAGGGCCGCGTCCGTCGCTTCGCCCAGGGCAAGCTCGGCCCGCTTCCCGTCGCGTGGGAAGAAGGTTTCGGCGAATGGCAGGACAATCGCCGCATCACCCAGTTGCGTCATTTCTCCGGCGGGCCGCTGGGCCGGTTCTTTGTCGTCGCGGAACTCACCCCCGAGCCAACCGGCTGCTGCCTCACATTTTCGGCGGAAATCGAATGTGTCGGTCTGCTCGGGTTCCTGGCGCGCTATTCGGGAGTTATCGCCGCCGAGGGGCGCAAGCGCATCAAGGCGGTCGATCGCCTGGTGCGCGAAAGCGAAACGCCCGACCGCGTCATCGGCGAAAGCGAAAAAGATCACGTCACCGGCGCCGCAAGGCGGCGGCTCGATGAACTGGCCGCCGCCCTGGCAGGAGACCATGCGAGCCACGGCCTTGCGACGCGCCTCGTCGAATTCCTCAAACGCGCGCCGATCGTGACGCTGCGCGGCATCCGTCCGCTGGCGCTGGCGAAGCAATGGCGGAGCGGCGAGGACGAAACCATCGAATTGTTCCTGGCGGCGCAGGCGCGCGGCATCCTGGTGATGGGCTGGGATCTGCTGTGTCCGCGCTGCCGCGGCGCCAAGGTACGCGCGACGCGGCTCGACGAGCTACCGACCGGCGCGCATTGCTCGTCCTGCAACATCGACTACCGACGCAATTTCACCCGCAATGTCGAGCTGACGTTTCACCCCGCGCCGTGGCTGCGGCCATTGCCCGAGGGCGAATTATGCATGCTGGGGCAAGGCACCACACCGCACGTCAAGTTTCAGTCCGAGGTCGCGTCGGATGCGTCGGCGCGGTTCGATCTGCTGCTGCCGCCGGGCCCGTATCGCTTCCGCACCGTCGAAGCAAGCGCCGGCGAAGCGGACGCCGAAATTGGCGCAGATGGCGGCATTCCTGAAATTGTCGCGCGCGGCAGTGAGATTGTCTTGCGCGCGCCACGCAGCCCGGGCGTGGTATCGATCCGCAACGACACCGACCGGCCGCTTTATTTCGTCATCGAGGATCGGCGCTGGACGGCGGACGCGCTGACCGGCGAGCGCGTCATCGCCATGCCGGCGTTCCGTCGTCTCTGCCCCGAGCAGTTGCTTCGTCCTGGCGACGACGCCGAGATCGGCAATGTCGCGATCATGTTCACCGATCTGCAAGGCTCCACCCAGTTGTACGACCGGCTCGGCGACGCCTCTGCCTATCACCTGGTGCGCGACCACTTCGCCTTTCTGGCGGAGCGGGTCCAGCGTCACGGCGGCGCCGTGGTCAAGACGGTGGGCGACGCGGTGATGGCCGCGTTCCACGATCCCGCCGATGCGATCATGGCGGCGCTCGCGATTCAGGACGAGGTCGCGGGTTTCAATCGCGCTCATCCTGGCTCGGAGATCGTGCTGAAACTCGGCCTGCATCAAGGCGCATGTATCGCCGTGACAGCGGGCGGCGTACTCGATTATTTCGGCGCGACGGTGAATGTCGCGTCACGCCTCGAACATCAATGCAAGGGCGGCGAGATTATTCTGTCCGACGCGATCCTGACCGAAGGCGCGGCACGCGAGGCGCTCGGCGGCCGCATCACCGTTGCCGACAGCGCCAGCCTGCGCGGCGTCAGCGCATCGGTGGGCTTTGTGCGGGTCAACTCGCCGGCGCCAGCACCGGCTCAGTCCGGCACCACAGCGTAAAGACGCTCCCCGGCGCGCCGTCCTCGACGGTGACGCGATAGCCGTGAAATTTGGCGATTGCGGCGACCAGGCTCAGGCCCAGCCCGCTGCCTTCGTTGGCGGAGGACGGGTCGAGCCGATAAAAGCGTTCGAAAATCCTGCCCCGCGCCGCAACCGGAACCCCCGGTCCGGTGTCAGCGACGTGCACGGCGGGACCTTCCGGCGTGGCGGCGGTGGCGACGCGTATCTGGCCGCCTTCCGGCGTGAACTTGATCGCGTTTTGCACCAGATTGGCGACCGCTTCGAGCAACAGGTCGCGATCGGCCGTGACCGGCAACTCCCCGCGGGAATCGATCTCGAAGGCAATGCCGGCATCCTCGGCCAGCGGCTGATAGATCTGACCGACCTCCTCGACCAGCACCGCGAGATCGAACCGCTCGGCGCCGGCGCGGCGGTGCCCAGCCTCGATCTCGCCGATCCGCAACAGCGTGGTGATGGCGGCAAGGTTGCGGTCGAGCTCGGCAACCGCGTCATCGATCACGCCGGTTAACGCGACTCCGGCGCCTGCCGATGTCTTGGCGCGCTCGAGGTTTTCGCGCAGCCGCGCCAGCGGCGCGCGCAGATCGTGCGCGATGTCGCTGCCGGCGCGCTTGACGTTTTCGATCAATCGCCCGATTTCGTCGAGCATCAGGTTGACGCTGCGCGCCAGCCGGTCGAAATCGTCGTCGATGCCGCTGACCGGCAGGCGCTCGCGCAAATCGCCATAGAGAATCCGCTCGGCCGAGCGGTGCACCGACTTGACGCGCTGTTGCGCGCGCCAACTGACGAACCCGCCGGCGCCGATTGACAGCAGCAAGGCCGGAATCACGCCGAGCTCCAGCGCGCGCCAAACGATGTCACCGAGCGTATGGAGCGCGTCGACGTTCCGCCCCACCACCAGTACCTCGCCGCCGGGCAGCCGACGGCCGACAACGCGAACAGCGTTGGGCTCGAGCGTATCTTCAGAGCCCGGCAACCGGTCGAAGGCATGGGCCTTGCCGTCGAGCGGCAGGTCATGCGGAGGGCCGGTCAGATTCCCGACCAGTAGCGCGCCGCCCGCATCAAATACGGCGGCATAGGTAATGCGGTGCAGATCGCCGAGATTGCGCCGGGCTACCGCGCGGTAGATGTCGGGCGTCGGCTGGCGCGCGATCAACGCCGAATCGGCGACCAGGAAACGGTCGATGCGCGCGGTTTCATGCAGCGCCGTCTGCCAGTAGATGAAGGCGAACAGGAACGTCGCCGACAGCGAAAACATCACCGCGAACGAGGCGGCGAGCCTGAAGGTCGTGGCGCGGAGAAAATCGGGTAGACGCATCTCGTTTCCGACCGGGGCCGAACGGGCTGCGGCAAAAATGCCACAACCGGGCGACTTCGTCGTGTTTCACCGAATTGCAACAAAACCCTAACACAATCGTAACAGCGCGCCCCTATCCAACCAGCGAAACCGGAAGCCGTTTTGGCTAACCGACAGGTCCGAGAGAATGGGGGATTAGCGAATGTCATTCAAACGCAGCCTGGTTAGCGGTGTCGCGGTCGGCGCTCTGCTGGCCCTGACCGCCGGTGCCGCGATGGCGCAGGACTCGCCGACGGTCCGAAAGCTCGAAAATCAGATTCAGCAACTCCAGCAGAACTACCAGTCGCAGATTCAAAGCCTGCAAAGCCAGGTCGATCAGCTCAAAGAGCAACAGCGCATGAATGCCGAACAGGCAGAGGTCGTGCGCAATCAGGCGGCCCAAGCCGCGGCCGAGGTCAAGCGCGCGAGTGCCGGCGGTGGCGGCGGCCTCAACGGCACCTATCACGTCGGCGGTGTCACGCTGAAGATCGGTGGCTTCATCGAAGGCGCGGGCATTTTCCGCACCGGCACCGAAAGCGGCGACGTCGCGACCGGCCTCAATACCGCGGTACCGTTCAGCCACAGCGCCAACGCCCATCTCTCGGAATTCCGCGAAAGCGCTCGCCAGAGCCGGCTGTCCTTCCTTGCGACCGGCAGTCCCGACAAGGTGACCGACCTGACGGCTTACTGGGAAATGGACTTCCTCGGCATGTCGTCGACCGCGAACTCGAACCAGAGCAACAGCTATAACCTGCGCCAGCGCCAGCTCTTCGCGGAATACGACCGCAAGGATCTGGGCTTCTCGGTGGTCGGCGGTCAGGCGTGGAGCTTGGCGACGCTCGAAACCTCGGGGTTATACCCCCGAAACGAAGCCGTGCCGCTGACGATAGACGCAAACTATAACGTCGGCTTCAACTGGCTTCGCGTGCCGCAAATGCGCTTCATCGAAAATTTCGCTCCGGGCTTCTGGGGCGCGGTCTCGTTCGAAAGCCCGCAGGCGGTCAACATCAACAACTCGCTGCCCGGGGCGGCGACCCCCGGCGTGCTTCCGGCCGGCGACGTCGTCACCGGTCTGGTCGGCGGCAGCGGCGGTCTTCTCGGCGGCGGCGGCAACACCCAGACCTATTCGCTCGACCCCGTGCCCGACGTGATCGCCAAAGTGGCGTGGGAACCGGGCTGGGGCCATTACGAGCTTTACGGCATCGGCCGCGAGTTCCGCACCAACGTGCTGGCGGCGGCGGGTCCTGCGCTGAGTGGCCATCAGACCGCGTTCGCGGGCGGCATCGGCGCCGGCGCCGTGCTCCCGGTCATTCCAAAGATGGTCGATCTCACCGCGACCGTCTTGTGGGGTTCAGGCATCGGCAAGTACGGCGACGCGCAATTGTCCGATTACACCGTCGATGCCAAGGGCCGGCCGTCGCCCAACCGCGAGATCACCGCGCTGATCGGCGTCGCGGCGCACCCCGCTCCGGCCTGGGATTTCTACGGCTACTGGGGTATCGAGCACGCCGACAGCAATGTCTTCAACAACACGGCGGGCACCTCGCATTTCGGCTACGGTAATCCGCTCTACACCAATGTGGGTTGCGCGGCCGGCTCGTTTTCCGCCGCCGGCGGCGCCGCGGTCGCTGGCTGTAATATCCAACAGGCGATGGAGTTCCAGGTCGGCGCCTGGTGGAATTTCTACAAAGGCGAATACGGCCGGATGACGTTCGGCGTGTCTTACGCCAATCTCCAGGTCGATGCCTTCAAAGGTTCGAGCGGGTCGCCGCATGGCTCCAACAACATCGTCATGACCAGCTTCCGCTACTACCCGTTCTGACCCAAGGGAACGGTTTCGTGGGAAACGGCCCGGCCTATTGCCGGGCCGTTTCTTTTTTGCGCCCGCGCTAGCGCAGCAACTCGTATTTTCCGCCTTTTTCCAGCGCGCGCTGGTACGCGGGACGCGCGTGAATCCGCTGCAGCCAGTCCCAGGTCTTGGGCCGCGACTGGTCGAGCCCGCCGCGCGCCGCCGCGGCTTCGAGCGGGAAGCTCATCATCACATCGGCGGCGGTCAGCTCGTCACCGGCAAAATACGCGCGGCCGGCCAGTTCGCTTTCGACGAAATCGAGATGCAGCTTGATCTGCGGCCCGATGAATGTGTCTTGCAGCGTGGCCGCGATGCGCTTCGCGATCGGCCGCGCGAACCACGGCGCTTGCGGGCCCGCGATCCGGCTCGCAATCAGCCGCATCAGCAACGGCGGCATCAGCGAGCCCTCGGCGTAATGCAGCCAATAGGTATAGCGCAGCCGCGCGGGCGTGTCGGGCGGCGGCACCAACCGTCCCTTGCCATAGCCGTCGACCAGATATTCGACGATGGCGCCGGTCTCGGCGAGCGTGTTCTCGCCGTCGGTGATGACCGGCGACTTGCCGAGGGGATGCACGGCGCGCAGGCTCGCCGGCGCGCGCATCGTGGGCTCGCGCTGGTAATGCTTGATCTCGTATTCGAGACCCAATTCCTCCAGCAGCCACAACACGCGCTGCGAGCGCGAATTGTTGAGATGATGAACGACGATCATGCTATTCCCCCTCGTTGTCCCGAGAAGGAGTGTAGCTCGTTTCGGTCAGGCCGGCGCGCGCGAGAAATTGGCATAGAGACCGTCGAACAGATCGCTTCCCCGCGACAGCCTGCGCTCATCCTCGGCGGTCGAAACCGCGATGCCGTCGATCACGCTGGCGATGCCCGGCGCTTCCGCGCGGCCGAACTTGCCGTCCTTCAAATCGACATCGTGGACGATCTCGGCGATGGACCCTAGCGCGGGATCGGCCAATCCGGCCCGCGCCAGCAGCACCTCGAAACTGCACCGATCGCCCTCATGGGTGAATTCGGCCTCGAACATGTCAAAGCGTAGTTCGTCCGGGCCGGGCGCATAGCCCTGTCCCGACACGAATTTGAATCGAGCCTCGGGGTCGATGAAGCGCCTGATCAGCCATGCGCAGGCGATACGGTCGACCTTGATGCCTTGTCGCGTCACCCAGGTCCGGCCGCGCAGCGCGGCGAGCGCAAGATTTGGCGATGGCTTAGTGATTGTTTGGGCGTCGCTCATATCAGCCTCCATTTGGGCGATTAGTGTTTCGGCGGCGCGGCGCGCGGGGGCGGCAAAAAAGTCGATGGCGGTGAGATCGGCGAATTGGCGGCGCCACCGTTTGAGTCGCCCGGTCAACTCGGCCCGATCGTCGGCGCCGAGCGGCTTGCCGAAATCGGCGCGATTCTGTGCATCGCGGATCTCGGCAGCGATACGTTCGTAGTCCTGGTCGCGCGCGGCGTTGAACGACATCCGCACGTCCTCATCCGACAGGCCGTTCAGCAAATTGGCTTCGCAGATCGCCGCTTCGCCGCCGGCGGCTTCGACCTCGCGCAGCAGCCACTCGAAATCCTCGCGGGATTGCGCGCCGTTGGGCAGGACGTGGACTGCGTTTTTGACTGCTACCGCGCCGATTTCCGCGAGCCGGCGCCAGACCTTGACCCTCGCATAGGCTGGTTTTGCTGGCAGCTGCGGGAGAAAGAGGAGCCAGGGTGGTATCAACCCGGTTGCTTCGCTCATATTTATACCATATAACGTCTATATCAAAATGCAACATATGTATCATTTTTTGTTTGCCACATTGGCTATGGGCACGATCCAAGCGGCTTTAGCCGCCGATCCGCCGGCACCGCTGATTCTCGAAGCCACGATTCCGCTCGACGGGGTTCAGGGGCGCATCGATCACCTTGCTGTGGACGTGCCGCGCAAACGCCTGATCGTCGCCGAACTCGGCAACGGCACGGTGGACGTCATAGACTTGGCGGCCGGAAAAGCGATCCATCGCCTCGCGGGGTTCGACGAGCCGCAGGGCGTCGGCTATTTCGCGCCGCGCGATGCGATCGCCGTCGCGAATGGCGGCGACGGATCGGTGCGTTTGTTCCGGGCTGCCGATTTCGCCGCGACCGGGCGCATCGAACTTGGCAGCGATGCCGATAACGTGCGAACCAATCGGCACGGGCAACTGCTTGTCGGTTACGGCGCGGGCGCGCTGGCCGTGTTCGACAACGAAGGCGCACTTGTCGCGCGCATTCCGCTCAAGGCTCATCCCGAAGCGTTTCAGGTGACGCCCGGTTCCGGTTGGATTTATGTCAACGTGCCCGATGCGCACGAGATCGCCGTTGTGGATCTCGCCGCCGGCAAGCAGGTGGCGAGCTGGCCGCTCGGCGCCGCGCGCGCAAACTTTCCGATGGCGCTCGACGTCGATGGCGGCCGGGTGGTGGTCGCGACGCGCGACCCGTCGCGGCTTTTGGCGTTCGCGATGGCGACCGGCGAGATCGAATCCCAGATTGCGATTTGCGGCGACGCCGACGATGTGTTCTTCGACGCCAAACGAAAACTCATCTATGTCAGCTGCGGCGAAGGCGCGGTCGAGGTCGTCGAAGGCGGGGACCGCTTGCTCCGTCGCGTCGCGCATATCCCAACAGGGCAGGGCGCGCGCACCTCGCTGTTCGCCCCGGCGCTCGATCGGCTCTACGTCGCCAAGCGCGCCGGTCTGCTCGATCCCGACGCCGCGATCCTGGTTTTTCGTCCCACCCCCTAGACCGAAGGAGATCGACATGAACGAGATCGGACGTCGCGACATGTTGCAGGGAACCGCTCTCGCTGTCGGCGCGACGCTGGCCGCGGGCTCGTTCGTCACGGCGGCGCGCGCGGACACGCCGGCACGTTACCAAGTCAAACCGCTGCCGTTCGATCCGCAGAAGATCAAAGGCATGTCGGAAAAGATTCTGGTCAGCCACTACCAGAACAACTACGCGGGCGCGGTGAAGCGGCTCAACGCCATCGCCGAGCAATTGGCATCGCTCGACTTCGCCAAGGCTCCGACCTTCACCGTCAACGGGCTGAAGCGCGAGGAACTTCTCGCTGCCAATTCGATGATCCTGCACGAGGTCTATTTCGCCGGCCTCGGCGAGGAAAGCATGCCAGGGCCGGCACTGGCAGCCGCGATCGCCAAGGATTTTGGCAGCATGGAACGGTGGCAGGCGGAATTTGTCGCCACCGGCAAGGCGCTCGGCGGCGGTTCCGGCTGGGCGATGCTGACCTACGATCCGCGCGACCGCCGCCTGATCAATACATGGGCCGCGGATCACACCATGAATCTTGCGGGCGGCACGCCGATCCTGGTGCTCGACATGTACGAGCACGCCTACCACATAGATTATGGCGCGAAGGCGGGCGGCTACGTCGATGCCTTCATGAAGGCGATCCGCTGGGCCAATGCCGATGCGCTTTACGAACGGGCGGCCAGAAGCTAGTCGAACACGTTGCCGATATTGCTGCCGCCGTCGATCACCATCTGCGCGCCGGTGATATAGGACGACGCGGGCGAGGCCAGAAACAGCGCGAGGCCCTTCATGTCCTCGGTGGTCGCGACGCGGCGCAGCGGCACCCATTCGGCGACTTCGTCCTGTACTTCTTTCTTGGTCATCCAGCCGCCGCCGATATTGGTGATGAACCAGCCCGGCGCGATGGCGTTGACGGTGATCTGATACTTGGCGAGTTCCAGCGCGGCGTTGCGCGTGAGATGTGCGGCGCCGGCTTTAGCCGCCATGTAGGACGCGCCGATGCCGGCTTCGATCTCGAACGCCGCCATCGAGGTGGTGACGATGATGCGCCCCGATTTGCGCGGTTTCATGTGGCGCGCGGCGGCGCGGATGGTGGCGAACACGCCGTTGAGATTGATGTCGATGACGCGGTTCCAGCGCGCGTCGTCGTAATTCTCGATGGCGCCTTCGGGTACGCGCTGCTTGCGGTCGACGGTGACGAAGCCGATGCCCGGATCGATTCCGGCATTGGCGAAACAGACATCGAGCCGGCCATAGAGTTTCGCGGTCTCGTCGAAGGCGCGGTCGAGCGCGGGATGGTCGGTGACGTCGACCTTCATGCCGCGCACGTCCCAGCCCTTTGCCTTGAGGCGCTTGGTCTCGGCGTCGAGCCGTTCCTGGCTGACGTCGAGCATGGTGACTCGCGCGCCGTTTTCCGCGAGCACCTCGACAAAGCTCAAGCCGATGCCCGACGCGCCGCCCGTCACGATCGCGCCATACCCCTCCACCTTGTACATCTCCGCCGCTTTCATGCGCGCCTCCCGTGATTTGAATCCCATCCTGTCGGCTCGCCCTGGCGATGACAAGCACCCGCCTGGTTTTCATTGCGTCGCGCGCGCTCAACGGTCCGTGGTCGAAGCAGACATGCTTTTGGAACAGCGCCGGGGACATTGCGTTGGTTCGGAAGGCGGGCACTTGCCCGCGCGAGCCATTCGAAGGAGGACGAGATGTTCCGCAATCTTCTCGCGGGTGTCGCCGTCGTCGCCCTGATGACGGGCGCGGCCTATGCCCAGGACAGCTATTCGTCGCAATCGACCACGGTTACCGAGGCCCCCGCGCCGCCCGTCAATTCCTTCAGCAAGTCGACGACCACCAAGTCGATCGACGCGTTGGGCAACGAGAGCGAAGAGTCGCACAGCATCTCGGAAAGCCAGGCGATGACCCCGGACGGCGACACCGTCACCGAGACGCGCACCAAGTCGAGTGCCGGCGTCGTCTCGCCGTCGCCGATGGCGCCGCCGCCGGCGTCGAGTTCGACCACCACGACGACTGAGACGCACACCAACGAGTGAGTACCCGCGTCGCGGAAGGAGGATCATCATGCTTCGAAGTCTCATGGGCGGCGTCGCCGTCCTCGCGCTGGTCGCGGGCACCGCTTACGCCCAGGACAGCAGCAACAGCACTTACTATTCGCGCACGATCACGCAGACCTCGCCGTTCGGCTCGTCGCGCAGCATCACGACGACCACGACGCGCAGCCAAGGCCCGATGGTCGACGAGGATGCGGACTCGGACGACGCTCCCCCGCCACCGATGGCAGCCGTCCCGCCACCGCCGCCCGCCTATCAGCAGCGCTATGACGACGAGCAGTCGGCGGATTTGAGCGAGGCGCCTCCGCCTCCACCAGGCGCGGTCGGTCCGAGCTCGGAGGAGACCACGACGACGCGGCGGGTCGACCCCGATGGTTGGGAGACGCACTCCTACCAGCGCAGCCAAACCTACACCGATCAGGATCAGCAACTTGGCGCGCGCACCGTGACGCGAACCCGGACGCATACGAGCGGCTATGGCCCGCCGGTCGTCTATGCGCCGACCCAAGGCGCCGGCCCGTCGCCGTCGCTCGACCTGCCGCCGCACCAATACAGCACGACGACCACGACCGTGACGCACGACGAGGAATAGGGGCGGACGAGGTCCCTGTTCCGCGGGCCGCGGCTCTCCCAGAGCCGGATCGCCCAATGGACCGCCGTTGTCGGCGATCCATTGGGCGTGAATCCGTCTCTGATTCAAAAGAAATATGAGTGCGATTCACTAGTCGGGCGGGAGCGAGCTCGCGTCCGACCGCCACGATCGCCCGCAAGGGCGCGGCCCGGTTTTCTCTGGGCG
>JANWJX010000024.1 GCA_025451725.1 Allostellaceae bacterium | reverse complement strand
TGGTTCGACAGCGCCGTCCTGATGTTTCAGCGCGAGGTAGCCGAACGCATCGTGGCGGCGCCGCATTCCAAAAGCTACGGACGCTTGTCGGTGCTGGCACAGTGGCGCTGCGAGCCGCGCATCCTGTTCGACATCAACGCCTCGGCGTTCGTGCCGCCCCCCAAGGTGAAATCCTCACTCGTACGCCTGGTGCCGCGACCCGAGCCGCTCCCGTGCGAGCGTAGGCTGCTGGAGCGCACGACTCAGGCGGCATTCGGCCAGCGGCGCAAAATGCTGCGCCAAAGCCTGCGCTCGCTCGGCGTCGAGGTCCCGGCCTTGCTCGCGGCAGCCGGGCTCGATGCCACTGCCCGCGCCGAGGATCTTGCGGTCGGCGATTTCGTCTTGCTGGCGCGTGCCCTCGCGGCGTCGCCGCCGTTGAGGCATGATGTTACCGACAAGCCCACGGATTAAGAGCGCACGCACCATGAGCCGCATGCATCGTCAATCGCTCGTCGCCTACGGGCAGCCGCTCTGCGAAACCGTGGTCGACTGCCCCGCGCCGCAAGGCACCGAGGTGCTGGTACGGGTCGAACGCTGCGGCGTTTGCCACTCCGACCTGCATTTGCAGGACGGCTATTTCGAACTCGGCGGCGATCGCAAGCTCGACATCACCAAGGATCGCGCCCTGCCCTTCACGCTCGGGCACGAAATTGCCGGCGTGATCAAGAGTGCCGGCGAAGCGGCCGATGGCGCGCAGCCCGGAAGACGTGTTGCGATCTATCCCTGGATCGGCTGCGGAAAATGCGCCGCCTGCTTGGCGGGGGACGAAAATCTGTGCTCGGCACATCGCCATCTCGGCATCAGCGTCGACGGCGGCTACGCCTCGCATGTCCTCGTTCCACATCCGCGCTATCTGCTCGATTACGCACCGCTGTCGCCCGACTTTGCGGGGCCGTTGATGTGCTCGGGGCTGACCGCCTATGCGGCGCTCAAACGGCTGGCGGAGCGCGCCGACCGCGGCGCCGTGCTGCTCGTCGGCCTCGGTGGCGTCGGCATGATGGGATTATCGATCGCGCGGGCGCTGTTCTCGGCGCCGCCGATCGTCGCCGACATCGATGCCGAGAAGCGCAAGACGGCGCTCGCGGCAGGCGCTGCCGCAGCCTACGATCCGGCCGATCCCCAGGCGCGGCGCGCAATCCTGTCGGCAACCGGCGGCGTGCTTGGGGTCTGCGACTTCGTCGGTTCCGACAAGTCGCTGCAATTTGCGACCGGCGTTCTCGCGCGCGGCGGCAAGGTTGTCGTTACCGGACTCCTTGGCGGCACGTTTTCGATCGCGACGGCAATGTTCGCCATCAAGGCGATGACCATCGAAGGCACGCTGACCGGCACGCTCGCCGAGGCGCGTGACCTGCTGGCGCTGGCGCGCGAGGGCAAGCTCACGCCAATTCCGACGCGCGATCGTCCGTTCAACGAGGCGCAGGCCGCGCTTGACGATCTTCGCGCCGGCCGGGTGGTTGGGCGAACGGTGTTGTCCGTGTGACGCTCGCCGCGGCCGCCGGCGTCACAGTTTCTCCTGCAGACCGCGCACAAAATCAGACAATCCGATTTGGCGTTCGCGCTTGAGCCGTTCGGCGGCGAGGATGGCGCGTATTTCGGCGAACGCCCGCGCCTTGTCGCTGTTGACGATGACGTAGTCGTATTCCGGCCAATGGCTCATTTCGCCCGCGGCTTGCGCCATGCGCCCGAGGATGATGTCGTGGGGATCCTGGGCGCGGCTGTGCAGCCGGCGCTCCAGTTCGTTGACGGTCGGCGGCAGAATGAAGACGCTGACCAGATCATCGCGCGCCTTTTCCCGCAGTTGCTGCGTGCCCTGCCAGTCGATGTCGAACAGCACGTCGCGGCCGGCGCCCAACGCCTGCTCCACCGGGCGGCGGGGCGTGCCGTAGCGATGATCGAACACCTCTGCCCATTCCAGAAGTTCGCCGGACTTCACCATCGCGGTGAAGCGACCGGGATCGATGAAATGATAATCGCGCCCGTTGACCTCGCCGCGCCGCTTCGGCCGCGTCGTCACCGACACCGACAGCGCGATGTTGCGATCCGCTTTCAGCAGCATGCGCGACAGCGTCGTCTTGCCCGCGCCCGAAGGCGACGACAGCACAAACATCAAGCCACGGCGCGCGATCTTCCTGTGGTTTTGTCGCCCGCTTCGCTTTCCGACCGCGCGCGCCATGGTCTATTCCACGTTCTGCACCTGCTCGCGGAATTGCTCGACCGCGGCTTTCAGCTCCATACCGATATTGGTCAGTTCCAGATCGTTGGCCTTGGCGCACAGCGTATTGGCTTCGCGATTGAGCTCCTGGGCGAGAAAATCGAGCCGGCGGCCGATCGGCCCGCCCTGCTCGATCAACCCCTTCGCCTGCGCCACATGCGCCGCGAGCCGGTCGAGCTCCTCGCGCACGTCTGCCTTGGTGGCGATCAGGATCGCTTCTTGATGCAACCGGTCAGGATCGAAGCGTTCGGACTGCGCCAAGAGCGTTGCGATCTGCTCGGCAAGCCGCGCCCGGACGGCTTCCGGACGCCGGCCCGGCGCCAATTCGGCGCGCTGAGTGAGCGCTGCGATTTCGTCGAGCCGCGATCCCAGCACCCGCGCCAGCGCCGCGCCTTCGTGGCGACGCATGTCGGCGAGCGCGGCGATCGCTTCGGCGAAGCCCGCCTTGACCGCTTCCTCGGCGTCACGACGCTCCTCCTCATTCTCGGTGGCTTCGCCGATATCGATCACGCCCTTAAGACCGAGCAATCCGTCAAGCGTTGGCGGCGACGCCTCGATCCGGCGCGCCAGCTGGCGGGCCGCCGTCACCAGGGCTTCGACCACAGCCGTGTTGACCTGCACCGCGGGTACGACGCCGTGACGCTCGACCGTGAGGCTTGTCTGGATTGAACCTCGGGCCAGCGTTTCAGCGGCGCGCGACCGCAGGCCGGCTTCGATCGCGTCCCAGCCCGGCGGCAAGCGCAGCCGAATGTCCAGGCCCTTGCCGTTGACCGATTTGATCTCCCACGCCCAGGCATAAGATCCACACACGCCATGGCGGCGAGCAAATCCCGTCATGCTCGACAGCGCCATGAACAAGAATCCCCCGGCGGAGCAAAAAAAAATCGCGCCGACCTTAGCGACGGCGTATTGCCGTCACAAGGGCTATCACTGCGCCGGATGTCACTGCGCGGGCTTGGCGCGGCGTTTACGCTTGGGATGATGTGCCGGCGGCGGTGGCGCCGGCGGCGGCGATGTTGTGTCCGCCGCGTGAGCGGGAGTCTCGGCGGCTGGCTTGTAAACGCTCGTATCCTTCGTGTTTTCGACTTGTCTTAAGTGCGCGACGTTTTTCTGATGCTGCTCGTAGGTTTCGGCGAAGACGTGGCCCCCGGTGCCGTCGGCAACGAAATAGAGGTCTCGGGTGCGGGCCGGATTGGCGGCGGCTTCAAGCGCCGCGCGACCGGGATTCGTAATCGGTCCGGGCGGCAGTCCGTCGATCTGGTAGGTGTTGTATGCGGTCGGCTGATCGATCTCGCTCTTCATGATCGGGCGCCCGAGAGTGCCCTTGCCGCCCACCAGGCCGTAGATGATGGTCGGGTCCGATTGCAGCCGCATCCTTTGCTTGAGCCGATTGACGAACACGGCGGCGATCCGCGTACGCTCGTCCGGCTTGCCAGTTTCCTTTTCGATCAGCGAAGCCAGGATCACGAGCTGTTCGGGCGTTTTGATCGGCAGGTCGGCCGCCCGCCGGGCCCAGATCTCCTTCACCAGACGCTGCTGCGCCTGCTGCATGTGCTGGATCAACTGCGCGCGCGTCATGCCGCGCGAAAAATTGTAGGTGTCGGGCAGCAAGCTGCCTTCGGCCGGCACTTCGTCGATGTTGCCGGTCAGCACATCGTTGTCCATCAGGCGGGCGACGACCTGCTCCGATGTCAGCCCTTCCGGAATGCCGATCTGGTGGATCACCACCTTGCCGTCGCTCAGCGTGGTCACGACGTCGTTCAAGCTGGAATGCGCCTTGAACTGGTATTCGCCGGCTTTGAGCCCCTCGTGAGCCTTGAGGACAAGCACACCACCGATGAAGACCCAGGGCTGGTCAATGACGCCGTCCTTCGTCAGCAGATCCGCGATGTCGCGAATACCGGAGCCGCGCGGAATGGCGACGACCTTGTCCTCTTGCAGCGGCCCCGCTGCATCGAAACGCTGCTTACCGATGTAGAGCAGATAACCAGCCGCAACAGCCACGATCAGGAACAGCGTGATGATCGCATTGCCGGCGATCACCAGCGGATGCCGTGCGCGCTTGGATCGGCGACGCTCCGGCGGCAATTCGATTCTGTCTGGTTCAAGCGCGTCGCGTGCGCTGCGCGGTGCCGCTCGCCGGGGCTCGGGCCGTTTCGGCAGAGCTTGCACGGCGGCAACGCCGTTGACCACCCGCTCCGACAATGGCGGGTAAGGGTCTCCCCCGGCCGGCACGATTTTGGGCGGTGGAACGCTGCGCATCGGCACCGCTTGCGGCTGGGCCGGTACCCGTGGCGGCACTTGACTGTTGGCGGCCACGGCACGCGGTACTGCATTCGCGATGGGAGGCGGTTTCACCAAGCTCGCCGCTTGCTGGGATTGCGCGGCAGGCTGCTTCGGACGCTCGCGCAGCGCCGAGTCCGGCTGACCGGCGGCACGAGGCGGCGTCGGACGCAAACGCGACGCTGCGCGGTCGCTGCCATCCGGCGGGGTGCTGGAGTCCGTCACCGCCGATTACCCTCTTCGGTCAAATGCATTGGCAATGCAGATGAGCCCTTTCCCGCACCGAATGGTCGCACATTCCATCGGCGCTGCCCAGTGAAACAGCAAAAGCGTCCTGGCTTTGTGAATTGCAGGCCAGTGCGGAGCAAATATGGCGAAAGGGTGGTTTGGCGTTAATCCGCGTGCCGCCTGAACACCAGACTGGCATTGGTCCCACCAAAACCGAATGAATTCGAGAGCGCCACATTGACCGGCCGCTTGCGCGCCTGGTGCGGCACAAGGTCAATCGCGGTGGCGACCGATGGGTTGTCGAGGTTGATGGTGGGCGGCACAACCTGATCGCGCATGGCGAGGATGCAAAAGATGGCCTCGACGGCCCCTGCCGCGCCAAGCAGATGCCCGATCGAGGATTTGGTCGACGACATGGAAATGCGCCCGGCCGCGCTACCGACCAATCCTTCCACGGCCTTCAACTCGATCTCGTCGCCCAGCGGCGTCGAGGTACCATGGGCGTTGATGTAATCGATCTGCTCCGCCGAGATGCCGGCGCGGCGGATTGCCGCTCGCATGCAGCGTAACGCGCCGTCGCCATCTTCCGCCGGTGCCGTAATGTGATAGGCATCGCCGGAGAGCCCATAGCCTGTAAGCTCCGCGTAGATGCGAGCGCCGCGGCGCAGCGCGTGCTCATATTCTTCGAGCACGACGATGCCCGAACCTTCGCCGAGCACAAATCCGTCGCGGTCGCGATCGTAAGGTCGCGACGCGCGCTCTGG
>JANWJX010000023.1 GCA_025451725.1 Allostellaceae bacterium | reverse complement strand
GCCGGCCGCGGCGGCGCAGCCGGGCGCCACACCCAAGACCGAGGCGCCGGTCGCGGTGCTGCTGCCGAAGGAGGGGCCGGCGAAACCGATGCAATTGCCGCCGCTTGCCGGCAAGGGCGAGGATCGCCTGTCGCTCGACATCATCGAATACGGCACCAAAGGCAACGTCATTCTACAGGGCCGCGCCGCCCCGAACGCCAGGATCGATGCTTTCCTCGGCGACAAGAAAGTCGGCTCGGCAACGGCCGACATGGATGGCAAGTGGCAGATCGTGACAGGCGAAGACATCAAGCCAGGCCGCTACAAACTGCGGCTCGATTCGCAGAACCAGGCCGGCAAGCAGGTCGCGCAGCTCAATATGCCGTTCGAGCGTGCAACGTTGCCTGACCAAATTCCGAACGACTTGGTGATCGTGCAGCCCGGCAATTCGCTATGGCGGATCGCGCGGCGCTCCTACGGCCGCGGCATCCGTTATGTCGAAATCTACCGGGCCAACCGCAGCCAGGTGAAAAGCCCGAACCTGATCTTTCCCGGCCAGCTCCTGACCGTTCCAGGCAGCAAGAGCTGATTTTCCGTTCCCAACCATCGAAGAGGATTCGTCCGATGAAGTATTTCGGTTGTGCCGGCACTTGCTCGACCGCGCCCCATATCGCGTTGCGCGAAGCGGGCCTGCCGTTCGACTACGTCAAGACTGACCTTCGGACCAAGAAGTTTGGCGCGGGCGAAGATTATAAAGCCATAAATCCAAAGGGCTACGTCCCGGCCTTACTAACCGACGACGGCCAGATCCTGACCGAAAATCCGATCTTGCAGACGTGGATCGCGGACCGCGTGCCCGAGAAGAAGCTGGCGCCGCCGGTCGGCACGATGGAGCGCTATCGCTTCCAGGAACTGCTCAATTTCATTTGCAGCGAACTGCACAAAGGCTGCTTTAACCCGATGTTCAATCCCAAGGCAACCGACGAGTGGAAGGAGATACTGCGCGGCAATCTCGCGGCAAGGCTCGCCCTCCTCGACGCGCAACTCAAGAGCAGACAATACCTGGTCGGCGACAGTTACACGCTCGCCGACTCCTACCTCTTCGTCATTCTGCGTTGGATGGGACACTTCAAGATCGACATCTCACCGTGGCCGAACGTACAGGCGCATTCGGCGCGCATCGCGGAGCGCCCGGTCGTGAAGGCAGCACAAGCGGCGGAGACCGCCGCAACATAATGGCGAAACGTTCATCGCCGTAAGCGGGCGGGGCCGTAAGCCAGCGGCAAAATCGCGCCTAAACTGTGACCATTTCTGGGCATTGGCGAGTCTGCGCGATTCTTCGTGCGGACAAGCGATTCGCGTTATCTTCTTCTTAAAGAAGTGGGGTGAAATCTGACTCGCGAACGAGCTTGCGAGGAGAATCGGGATGACCGTCGTGGATGAACAGATCGACCTGCGCCAGGTCGCGGCGGCGCCGGAATCGGTGGCGGCCTACGATCGCTATATCTCCTTCATGTTCGGCGCCGCCGATCTTTTGATCGAGACCGATCCGCGCGGCCAGATCAGTTTCCTCGGCGGCGCGACCCAGCGTCTTGCGCCTGCCGGCCCGGGCGCCCTGATCGGCCGCCCGTTTGCCGAGCTATTCGCCAGCGAGGATCGTCCGATGGCGGAAGGGCGCCTTGCGCGAATGCGCGACCAAGGCAACATGATGCCCGCCGTCGTCCGCTTAAAACAGGACGGCGAGCCGGCGACGATCTTCGGCGGCTGCGCGCTGCCGAATGGACACACGGTGTTGTTTCTGGCGGTGGCGCAAGGCGACGACGTAAGCGGCGACACCGGCGAGAGCACGGTCGGCGCGGTCGCCGGCCTGCAAAGCCCGATCGCCTTCGCTGCTACGGTGCGCGAAAAATTCAAAGGCACGGACGCCGGCGAACGGCGCCTTACTTTGGTCGCGATCGACAGTCCCGAGCCGGAAATTCGCGACAACATGCATCAGATCGAGGAGGGTTTGTTTGCGCGCCTGTCGAGCGACCGGCGCTTCGGCGGCCGAGTGCTCGCGGTCGGGCGAATTTCCGACGCGCGCTATGGCATTTTGCATGACGGCCCGCTCGATGCCGGCGGCTTGCGTCGCCACGCCCGCCGCCTCGCCAAGGAAGTGGCGCCGAAGGCGATGCCCCTGCAACTGACTTCGACCGCGATCCGGCTGCGGCCGGGCAGCGGCCGGTCGGATATTGTCGCGACTGCGGCGGTCTACGTCATGGCGCGGCTGGCAAGCGGAGCGGATTCATCGCTGGCGTTGTTGCGTCGCGCCAGCCTCGCGCAGCTCATGGTTGAGACTACCGGGCGCATCCAGACACTGCGCCAGATTCTCGAGCGCGGCGATTTCGATCTGGCGCATCAGCCGATCGTCGATTTCCGCAGCGGCTCCGTTCATCACACCGAGGCCCTGATTCGGTTTCGCGACGGTGGACCGCCGAATCAGTGGATCGCGCTGGCCGAGGCGGCCGACATCGTCACCGAACTCGACCTCGCGGTGTGCCGCCGCGCCATCGGACTGGCCGAGGCGATGCCGCAAGGCGCGCCCGCCTTCGCCATGAACCTGTCCGGCCGGTCGCTGGAAAACGAGGGGTTCGTCGTTGAATTGCAAAATCTGTTGAAGAATCATTCGCAACTCTCGTCTCGGTTGATGTTCGAGCTGACCGAGACCGCCGTGGTGCGCGACATCGAAGCGGTCGATCGCGCCGTCCAGGCGCTGCGTCAGCGCGGATTCAGGGTCTGTCTCGACGATTTCGGTGCTGTCGCGACCTCGATCCATTATCTGCGCTCGATCAAGGTCGATTACGTCAAGATCGATGGTTTATTCGCGCGCTCCTGCCTGCGCAACCCGAACGATCGCTCGATTCTGAGTCACGTTATTGCGCTATGCCGCGGCTCGGGAGCGGGCGTAATCGTCGAGATGATCGAAACCGCCGAGCAAGCGGAATCATTCCGCGGGCTCGGCGCAGATTTCGCCCAGGGCTATTTCTTCGGCCCGCCTGTGGTCGCCGAGTCGGGTACCGAGACTCGGAACTGATCCAAAACTTGCGTTGCCGCGCGTAAGTCGATAACGTCATCGGAGTGTAATGGTGGGGTTCGTCCCCATTCGCAAATTCCGGTGCGACGAGCCTTATGTTTGTTTGGCTAGTGACTGTCCCCGCAGGGGCCGCGGATCGTCGATACGCAGAGTTGCCGCGCTAATGACGGCAACACGTAACGCAAGGGCGGAGGGACATTGATAAGAACGGTGTTGGAATGGGGGGAACAAGCACTCCCTGATTTCCAGATCCTGTTCCGGCGTGGCGGACGGGTAATTTATTTCAACGTAACGGCGGGCGGTCAGGTGACAGCGCTCGCGATTGGGCTATTCGCAATTCTGTTCCTCGGCTATCTCGGCCTGCGCTTCCAGCATTTCGGTCACGTCGTCCTCACCCGCAATCACATGCTGGCCGAAGTCGGCCGCGAAAAGACCGATCTCGCGCAGCAGATGGAGGCCTTGCGCGACACTCTCGCCGAGGCGGAGAGCCGTGCCGAGGCGGTCGGCGAAGACAATGATCGCCTGACCACGGCGCTCGCGACGGCGCAACAACGGATCGCCCTGCTTCAGGTACAACGCGATCACGCGATGGCCGAGGCGAAGAAGCAATTCAAGGAACGCGACGCCGAGCGCAGCAAGGCGTTGGCGATGGCGCAACAGCGCATCGGCGAACTCGATGCCGAGCGTGCGCGCCTTCAGGCCGACCGTGCGAATGTCGCGCATGATCTCTCCGCCGCGCAGGACAGGCTGAATTCCCGCACCACCAACCTCTCGCAATTGTCGCAGGAACTGGAAAAGAACCGCGACTTGCTGCGCCATTCCGATTCGAACCAGGTTGCGCTGCAGGCCCGTATCCAGTCGCTGGAAAAGGATCTGGCGCAGGCGAATGTCGGCGCCGGCAAGTTCAAGTCGGACTTGGCCAGCATCGACAAACGGCTTAACGCGGTGAACACAGAGCGGGAGCGGCTGGTGGCGCTGGGACAGCAGACGCCAGTCATTGACGATTTGGCGGTCGAGCATGTCCGTGCGCCCGACACGCGTTTGGCGATGGTTGAATCGAGCCCGCATACGGGCGCGATACCGTCCTTGCGTAAGGGTGGAAGCAAAATCGAAGCGCTGATTGCGTCGACTGGGCTCGATGTCGGGCGTCTCCTGAGCGACGTATCCAGTGACTCGCGCGTCTCCGAGGGCGGACCGTTCGTGCCGCTGGGCGATGCAACGCGGGCCGGCAGCGAAGCGCGCCGACATAGATTGCTGGAGAAGCTGGTCGAGACGTTACCGTTGCGCGCGCCGCTCGATCATTACCGTGTCGAGAGTCCGTTCGGCGCTCGGCGCGATCCGTTCAACCACCGCCGCGGCTTCCATACGGGCGTCGATTTGTCGGCGCCGTATCGCACCCACGTATTCTCAACCGCGCCCGGCATTGTGATCTTCGCCGGGGCCGAGGGCGAGTGGGGCCGTATGGTCGAGGTCGACAACGGCCACGGCATCGTCACCCGATACGCCCACATGCATCGTATCTTTGTGGTGAAAGGCCAGAAGGTTCCGGCGCACTACGCGATCGGCGAATTGGGCAGCACCGGCCGCAGCACCGGCCCGCACGTCCACTATGAAGTCGTGGTTGACGGCACGGCCGTCGATCCCGCCAAGTTCCTCGGCGCCGGAGACAACGTCATTCAGGTCGGCGCCCAGCAATAGGGACGGAAGATTCGCATCGGGTGAGCGATCCGAATCCGCTCAACGTCTTAAATCGGCGACCAGTTCGAACGCCTTGGCGCGGTCGCCGAGCATCAGCCGATAGACTTGCAGGTTTTCCAGGACGCGCTGGACATAGTTGCGCGTCTCGCCGATCGGTATCGATTCGATCCAGTCGATGACGTCGGCGTTCTTGGCGCGCGGGTCGCCGAACTGGCCGATCCATTGATTCACCCGTGCCGGTCCCGCGTTGTACGCGGCAATCGCCAGCACATACGAGCCCGAGAACTCGGTCAGCATTTCATCGATATAGGCGCGGCCGAGCCGCATGTTGTAGACGCGGTCATCGGTCAGCAGCGACGCTGAATAGGGCAGCGCCAGCGACTTCGCCATCTTCTGCGCGGTGAAGGGCATCAGCTGCATCATGCCGCGGGCCCCGACTATGCTGATCGCACCCTGATCGAAGGCGCTTTCCTGACGCGTCACCGCCAACACCAGTGCCGGCTCCGCCTTACCGCCCGGCGGAAGCGCGACCAGCGGATAATTCTCGGTGAAGAGATTGACGGCGTCATTGCTGGCGCGCTTCGCAGCCATCAATTCCATGTCAGGCCGGTCGAGCGCCAGGGCGAGGCGGGCGATCTGGACGTAATCGTCGGGTGATTTCGCGGTTTCAATGAGCTGGAACAGGAACGGCCGCGCATCTTCGCCGTCGCCGATCGCCACTAAGTCACGCGCGGCGCGCACCAGTTCCAACGCCTCGAATTTGGCGATCTCCGGCTGAGTCGGTTCCGGCTCGCGCTCCACCTTGATCGTGCCGCCGTCGTGGATCGCCGCCGAGGCGAGCTGGCCGTAATAGGTGGTGCGGTTCGCCGCCGCCTTCGCGTACCAATCAGCCGCCTCTTTGGCCTGGTGCAGCGCCGTCGCCGCGCGGGCCGCCCAGTAGGCGCCGCGTGACCGGCTTATCGCCATTTTGGAGTGACCGTATAGTTTGACGAAATGCTGGTAAGCCTCGGCCGGGTTGTTGAGGTGACGAAGCGCGATCCATCCGGCAAGGAACTCCAGTTCGCCGAACGCGGCGCCCTCGTTCAATCCGTTCGCCGCCGCGAGGCGGTAGGCAACCGGCGCCTTACCTTCTTTCAACGCGGTGCGCGCCAGGATCTGCCGCTCGCCTGCCCAGGCCAGCGGCCGAATCAGATCGGCCGGCGGATGGTCGAGCAGGGCAATGGCCTCGTCGAGATAATCCTTGCGGCGGCGCCATTTCAATCGCGCGAAAGTCAGGCCGGGATCGTCTTGTAATTGCGTTGGCACCAACGCGAAGAGATGCAGGGCGTCAGGCGTGCCGTTCAGCAGCGCAATCCGCGCCGCGCCGATGGCCCGCTGCACCAGGCTGACGCGCGCCAACATCCGCCGCGCATCCGCGTCACGTCCATCCCATAACAGCCGGTCGAGCCGCTTGGCGTGGTCGATGGGGCGAATCTTGTCGCCATAATGCTGCAGGAATGCTTGTTCATCGGGCGGCGCGAAATTCGTGTCGATCCACACCTCGCGCAACAGCGCGTCGGCTTGCGCGGTTTCCCCCGCCGCGGTTTCGAGGTCGGCGAGGCGGGTCTTGCCGAAGAACGTCACGGGCGGGAATTGCTTGAACCAGTCGGCGGCCATCGCGTCGCTTTGGCTCTGCAAGGCGCGCTCGGCGTGCCGACGCATTACGATCAGACCCGGCCAGGTCGGGTTGTTGGAGATGAAATCGCGATATTGCGCGAACTGAACTTCGGGCCCGCCGCGCATCAGCTCGATCCACAGCAGCAGTTTGGCGGGAAATTTATCCGACGCGCCGTGCGTCAGATTCCAGACCTGATCCCAGTTGTTGACCTTGGCCGCGGCGTAGGCGTCGCGGTAGACGGCGCGGTCGTTGTCGCTCAGCTCGGCCCGCGCCGTGCCGGCGACCGCGACGGTTGCCGCCAGGGCAAACAGCAAAGACCGAACTGTCGCTTTCAATGCGCGCCTTGTCCTTATCGTGGGATGGGTGGGCGCATTGTACCGGCTCAAGCCTCGAGCACAACAATGGCATCGCGTCGTTCCGGCCGCGCCGGTTGCCGGAATCAATGTGAAATTGTATCGTCCGTCGTCTTGCAAGTCCGGCACATGCCGGAAATTGGCCGGAGATTCAGATGTTTCAGGGCTCCATGACCGCGCTGATCACGCCGTTCAAGAACGGGGCGGTGGACGAAAAAGGCTTTCAGGCCTTCGTCGATTGGCAGATCAAGGAAGGCACCGAAGTCGTCGTACCGTGCGGCACCACCGGCGAATCGGCGACCATGAGCCACGAGGAACATCACCGCGTTGTCGATCTCTGCGTCGAGGTGGCGAAGGGACGCGTCCCGGTGATTGCAGGCGCCGGCTCAAATTCGACTAAAGAGGCGATTTCGTTGTCCCAGCACGCGCAGAAATCCGGCGCCGACGCCGTGCTGGTGGTGACGCCGTACTACAACAAGCCGTCGCAGGAAGGCATGTATCAGCACTTCAAGGCGGTGGCCGAGTCGATCGACATTCCGGTGTTCATCTACAACATTCCGGGGCGCAGCGTCGTCGATATGAGTGTCGCGACCATGGCGCGGCTGGCGAAGCTGCGGAACATTGTCGGGGTAAAGGACTGCACCGAATTATCGCGGACGCCGCGCCAACGCGCCGCCTGCGGTGACGATTTCATCATGCTATCGGGCGACGACATCACCGCGCTCGCCTACATGGCGCAAAGCGGCACCGGCTGCATCTCCGTCACCGCCAACGTCGCGCCGCGCCATTGCGCCGAGATGCATGCCGCCTGGCGGCAGGGCGACGTTAAGCGCGCCCAGGCGATCAACGCGCGCCTCGCACCCCTGCACGACGCGATGTTCGTCGAATCGAGTCCGGCGCCGGTGAAGTTCGCCGCGTCGCTGATCGGCAAGTCCGCCCCGGACGTGCGGCTCCCGATCGTGCCGGCCACCGAGTCGGCGCAAAAAGTCGTGCGCGAAGCGATGACCGGCGCGGGGTTGCTTAACTGAGGCGATGGCGCTGCGTGGCACCGAACGCTATGTCGCGCAGAACCGGCGGGCGCGTCACGACTACCTGATCCAGGATACCTACGAGGCCGGTATCGCGTTGACCGGCAGCGAAGTGAAAGTGCTGCGCGAAGGCAAGGCTAGCATCGCCGAGGCCTATGCCGGCGACAAGGACGGCGACATTTTCCTGTTCAACGCCAACATTCCGGAATATCCGGCCGCGCGCTTCAACCATGAGCCGAAGCGCGCGCGTCGCCTGTTGCTGCACAAGCGCGAGATCAACAAGCTGCTGGGCGCCGTTACACGCGACGGCATGACGCTGATTCCGCTCGCGATCTATTTTAACGCACGCGGCCGGGCCAAACTCCAGCTCGGCCTTGCCAAAGGCAAGCGCAAGTCGGACAAGCGCGAGGCTGAAAAGGCGCGCGACTGGCAGCGTGATAAAGCGCGCATCATGCGCGACCGGGGATAGCGTATCGCAATTTCCAGTTGCCACCACCCGGTCTCGGTTGGATCATGTCGGCGGCAGGAAAGGGCAAATGCCGGAAGACCAGCAACATCCGGAAGACGCTCACCCGAAATCGCCTTGGGTTGGCGAGCGCGTGCAGGCGCACATTGACGCGCTGAATCAGCGCATATTCGATACCTCGCTCGACCTGATCCTGATTTGCGACAAGCGCGGCACGCTGACGCGCATCAGCCCTAGCGCCAAAGCCATTCTTGGCTACGACCCGACGGAGATGTCGGGCCACAGCGCGCGTGAATTTCTTTACCCCGAGGATCTCGACAACACGCGCGAGGAAATGCGCCGGGCGCGGCGGGGCGGCGAGATTCGTAATTTCGAATGCCGATATGTCAATCGCGACGGGCATGTCGTGCCGCTGGTGTGGACCGGCGTCTGGTCCGAGCCGGAGCAACGTCATTTTTTCATCGGCCGCGACGTTACTGAACGCAAGGCGGTCGAGGAGCGTCTACGTTTGGCGCAGCGCATGGACGCGATCGGTCAACTTACCGGCGGCATGGCGCACGATTTCAACAACATTCTTGGCGTGGTGATCGGCAGTCTCGACATGCTGCGTATGGGCGGCCGGCTCAACCGCGAGGATGACGAACTCGTTGCGGGCGCGATCGAAGCCTCGCTGCTCGGCGCCGATCTTATCAAGCGCCTCCTCGCTTTCGCGCGACGCCAACAATTGAAGCCGCAGCGCGTGGCCGTCAACGAATTGATCGGAAACATGGTCGCGATCTTGTCGCGGACTCTGGGCGAGCAGACCCCCGTCGTCACGGATCTGTCGCCCGATGTATGGCCGGTCGATATCGATCCCGCGCAACTCGAGGCCAGCCTGGTCAATCTTGCGACCAACGCGCGCGATGCCATGCCGACGGGCGGCCGGCTCACGATCCGCACCGGCAATCGCACGCTCGACGAGGACTACGCCTCGATACACCCCGAGGTAACGCCCGGCGACTACGCCATGATCGAGGTCAGCGATACCGGCACCGGGATTCCGCCCGAGGTGCTGGCGCGCATCTTCGAACCGTTCTTCACCACCAAGGACCCGGGAAAGGGCACGGGGCTCGGCCTCTCGATGGTGTTCGGCTTCGTCAAGCAATCGGGCGGGCACATCAATGTCTATAGCGAGGCGTCGGTCGGCACCACGTTCCGCCTATATCTGCCGCGGGAGCACGGCGATGAGTCGGAGAGCGACAGCACCCGCGTCATCTCCCCTGCGCTCGGCGGCACCGAGAGTGTCCTCTTGGTAGAAGACAATGCCGCGATGCGCAAAGTGGTGCATCGCCAGTTGACCGAGTTGGGCTACAAGGTAACCGAGGCCGACGGCGCGGCGGCGGCACTGGAGATTCTCGCGCGGGAATCGTTTGATCTGTTGTTCAGCGACGTGGTGATGCCCGGTCAGCTCAGCGGCATCGACCTGGCGCAGATGGCGATCTCGCGTTACCCGGCCCTTAGGGTGCTGCTGACTTCAGGCTTTCCAGAGACACGTCTCAGCGGCAACGGCAATGCGCTGCAAGGGTTGCACCTCCTGAGCAAACCCTACCGCCGTACCGAATTGGCGCGCAAAATTCGTGAAGTTCTCGAAGGTTAGCCGAGCCGCGCGCGAATCCCGCCAATCACGCTTTCGAACATCTCTGTGGTAAGCCGACCCGTGTTCGTGTTGTAGCGCGAGCAGTGATAGGAATCCGCGAGTGCGACCGCGCCGAAATCGTGCACCGCACCGTGAGCGAAAACATTGCCGGCGATCCGCCCGCCGAGCGCGCGCACCGTGGCGTCGTGCGCGATCTTGCCGAGCGCCAGCACCGCGCGCAAATTTGTCATCGCCGCGATCTCGGCGACCAGGAATGTATGACAGGTCTTGATTTCGCTCGGCTCGGGCTTGTTCGCGGGCGGTACGCAGCGTACCGCGTTGGCAATGCGGCAATTGACCAGCGTCAGCCCATCGTCGGGTCGCTCGCAATAATCGCCGCGCGCGAAGCCGAATTTGAGCAGCGTCTGATAGAGCAGGTTGCCGGCATAGTCGCCCGTGAACGGCCTGCCGGTGCGGTTGGCGCCGCGCAGGCCCGGCGCCAGGCCGACGATCAACAATCGGCCTGACGCGTCGCCGAAGCTCGGCACCGGCGCGTTATGCCAGTCGGGAAACGCAGCGCGCTGTTTGAGGCGGAAATCGACGAGGCGCGGGCAGAGCGGGCAGTCGCGATCCGGCTCGCGCGCTGCCTCACTCGTGGCCATGCATCGCGGACATGCGGGCCGGATCGTGGTGGTGCGGCCGCTCGATCTGCGCGCGGAGATCGACTAGGTCGACGAACACATCGGCCTGCCGGCGCAATTCGTCGGCGACCATCGGCGGCGCCGAGCGGATGGTCGAAACGACAGTGACGCGCACGCCCTTGCGCTGCACCGCTTCGACCAGGCGGCGGAAATCGCCGTCCCCGGAGAACAGCACGATATGGTCGAGATATTGGGCCATCTCCATGACGTCGATGGCGAGCTCGATATCCATGTTGCCTTTGATCTTGCGGCGGCCCATCGCGTCGGTAAATTCCTTGGTCGGCTTGGTCACCATCGTGTAGCCGTTATAGTCCAGCCAATCGACCAGGGGGCGCAGCGGCGAATATTCCTGATCCTCGAGCAGCGCAGTATAATAGAAGGCACGGATCAATTGACCTTGCGAGCCGAACAATTCCAACAGGCGCTTATAATCGATATCGAATTGCAGGGCCCGCGCCGCGGCATATAGATTTGCGCCATCGATAAAGAGAGCAATCTTTTCTTGCGGATAAAACATCATCGCATCCGCTCCATTGTGAATGACATGAACATAGCACTGCGCGCCGCGAGGCTGCCATGATTTTGCTCGGCCTCGGCGGCAATCTACCCAGCAAAGCGGGTCCGCCCGACGCGACGATTTCCGCCGCCATAGAGGCGCTCGACCAGGCGGGCGTGAAAATCATCAAGCGCTCGCGGCTCTACCGCACGGCGCCGGTGCCGGTTTCAGATCAACCTTGGTTCGCCAATGAGGTGATCGCGGTCAGGACCAAACTGCCGCCGCGCGATCTGTTGGCGCTATTGCATAAGATCGAGGCCGAGTTCGGCCGCGAACGGCGCGAGGTCAACGGCGCTCGCTCGCTCGACATCGATCTTCTGGCCTATGACGGCAAGGTGCGGGCGGGCGGCGACGGCGAGCCGATCCTGCCGCACCCGCGTATGACCCAGCGCGCCTTCGTGCTGTTGCCGCTGCGCGAGGTGGCGCCGCGTTGGCGTCATCCGATCACCGGCGAAAGCGTCAAGCGCCTGATCGCGATGCTGCCGAAGGATCAGGTCGCCGAGCCTATTTTAGATTGAGGCTCGACAGCACCGCGCCGGTCTTCCAGTCCACCAGCATGAGTTGTTCGCCGCCATCGGCCAGCATCAGGCGCAGCATGACGCGGTCGCCGTCGCTTTGCGTCGCGATCACCTTCGCGCCCGCGGGCAATTTCACGTTGCGCGGCATGCCGTTTGGCGGAATGACGGCGGGAATGGCCGCCGTTGCTTCCGCCGGCCGGTGCTTGACGCGATAGATGATGGTGCCGGCAAGCACGAGAGTGCCGACGACCAGCATCACGCCCATGACATAGACTAATATCTTCAACGCGCGCATGGTTTGCTCTACTTCATACAACTAGCATGGCTGAAACGCGCGACATAATCGTAACTGGTGGCGAGGACGGCGAGCGACTCGACCGGTTTCTCGCCCGCGCGCTCTCACCGCTGTCGCGCACCCAGATGAAGCGGCTGATCGAAGCTGGGCACGTGAGTCTCGCCGGCGCGGCGACTACCGATCCTGCCGCCAAGACGCACCCTGGTCAGCATTTCATCATCGTTCTGCCCGAACCGGAGCCCGACAAGCCGGAAGCGCAGGCGATGGATCTCGTCATCCCCTATGAGGACGAGCATCTTCTGGTGATCGACAAGCCGGCGGGGCTCGTGGTGCATCCCGCGCCCGGCAATCCCGATCGCACGCTGGTCAATGCGCTGATCGCGCATTGCGGTGACACGCTGGCCGGCATCGGCGGCGTGAAGCGACCCGGCATCGTCCACCGCATCGACAAGGATACGAGCGGCTTGATGGTCGTCGCCAAGACGGACCTCGCGCATCGCGCGCTGACCGACGATTTCGCAGCGCATCGCATCGAGCGTGCTTATCGCGCCGTGGTGTGGGGCGTGCCGCCGACGTCGGGTGAAATCGAAGGCGCGATCGGCCGCAATCCGCGCGATCGTAAGAAAATGGCGCTGGTGACACGCGGCGGCAAAGCGGCGCTGACGCGCTTTCGCCGGCTCGAAGCATTCGGCACCACAGCGTCGCTTATCGAGTGCCGCCTCGCGACCGGCCGCACCCATCAAATCCGGGTGCATCTTGCGGCGCTTGGTTTTCCGCTGATCGGCGATCCCGTCTATGGCCGCAAGCGGGGGCCGAAGATTTTTACGCGCCAGGCGCTGCATGCCTTTCTGCTCGGGTTCAAGCACCCCGCGACCGGCGAAGCCCTGCGTTTCACCAGTGAGCTGCCCAACGATATGAAACAGCTTCTCGACCGGTTGCGCGCATGACCTCCTATATCGGCAAGCCGATGTTGCGCGTCGAGGATGCGCGCCTCCTCAGCGGCAAGGGCCGCTACACCGACGATCTCGCGCCGCGCGACGCGGCCTGGGCCTATGTCCTGCGCTCGCCCCATGCGCACGCCGAATTGCGCGGCATCGACATTGCGGCCGCGCGGCGCATGACGGGCGTGCGCGCGGTGCTCGTCGCCGCCGACTATCGCGCTGACGGCGGAAAGCCGATTCAGCACACGCCCGCGCCGGTCGATCCGGTCAATCCATCGCGGCCGGCGTTCTGCCGCCCCGATGGTGGGCCGCCGTTTTCGACGCCGCAGCCGGTGCTGGCGGAGGACAAGGTGCGCTATGTCGGCGAGCCGGTGGCGTTCGTCGTCGCCGACACGATGGCACAGGCGCGCGACGCGGCCGAGGCGATCGCGGTGGACTACGCGCCGCTGCCGGCTTTGGTCTCGATCCCGCAGGCAATGGCGGCGGGCGCGCCCGAAATATGGCCGGAGGCGCCGGGCAACATCGCCTACGAATTCACGCAAGGCGACGGCGACGCAACCGACCGCGCCTTGGCCGGCGCGCATCTCGTCGTCGAGCACGAATTCGTCAACCAGCGCATCGTGTCGTGCCACATGGAGCCGCGCGCAGTGTTCGCGTCGTTCGATCCGACGGCCGGCATGTATCACGTCGTCGCCGGCAGCCAGGGTGCGGTGCGCCAGCGCACTATGCTGGCCGAATGCCTCGGCGTTCCGCCCGAAAAGGTCGAATTGATCTGCCCCGATGTCGGTGGCGGCTTCGGCTCGCGCACCTTGCCGCATCCCGAATTGTTTCTGACCGCCTGGGCGGCGCGCCGCATCGGCCGCGCGGTGCACTGGCGCGCCGACCGCAGCGAGGGGTTCCTCACCGACCATCAGGGCCGCGATCTCACCATCCGCGCCGCCGTCGGCTTTGCACGCGACGGCAAGCTGCTCGGCATGCGGCTGACCATCATCGCCAATAACGGCGCCACCGGCATTTCCTACGCCGCGTCGTCGAACAGCCCGCGCGTCTCGCCCAGCATCTATCGCGTGCCGGTCCTGTTTCAGCGCGTCATCGGAATCGTCAGCAACACCACGCCGGTCGCGCCTTATCGCGGCGCCGGCCGGCCCGAGGCGATGATGACGATGGAGCGAATGCTCGACGTCGCCGCGCGGCGGCTCGGCATCGACCGCATCGAAATCCGGCGGCGTAACCTGATCCGCAAGGACGAGCTTCCGTATAAGACGCTGACCGGCATGACCTTCGACAGCGGCGATTTCATCGGCAACATGAACGCGGCGCTGCGCCTGGCCGACTGGGACGGGTTCGCGCGGCGTAAGGAGCAAAGCCGCGCGCGCGGCAGGCTGCGCGGCATCGGTCTCGCCAACTATGTCGAGGCGCCGGTCGGCGCGCCGCGCGAGAAAGTCATCGTCACGGTGCGCAAGGAAACGCGGCGGGTCGACGCCGTCGCCGGCACGCAATCGAGCGGGCAGGGACACGAAACCAGCTTTGCCCAGGTGGTCGCCGACCGGCTCGGCGTGCCGTTCGAGACGGTGGCGTTCGGCGAAGGCGACACGCGCCTGATCGATGTCGGCGGCGGCTCGCATTCCGACCGATCGATGCGGCTCGCTGGTACGCTGCTGGTCGAGGCGTGCGGCAAGATCGTGGCGCGGGCGCGCGCCGTCGCCGCCGAGCATTTCAATACTAGCCTCGACAAGATCGAATTCGCCGACGGCATTCTGCGCGAGCGTGGCACCAACCGCGCGCTCGATTTGTTCGAGGTCGCGCAGCTCACGGAATCCGGTTTGCGCGAGGAGGCCGAGATCAATCAGCGCATCCCGGCGCATCCCACGGGCGCCGCGGTGTGCGAGGTCGAGATCGATCCCGACACCGGCGCGGTCTCGGTCGAGCGTTACGCGTCGGTCGACGATGTCGGCCAGCCGATCAATCCGATGATCGTCGACGGGCAGGTGCATGGCGGCATCGCGCAAGGCGTCGGCCAGGCGCTGTCGGAAGACACGCCGTTCGACGAGACCAGCGGGCAGGTCGTCGCCGGTTCTTTCATGGACTATGCCGTGCCGCGCGCCGACAGCCTACCGAGCTTCGATGTCGAGTTGACCGAGGACCCGACCATCGGCAATCCGTTGCGCGTCAAAGGTGGCGGAGAAAGCGGCACCACGCCGGCGCCTGCTGCGACGATCAATGCCGTGTGCGACGCGCTCGCCGAATTAGGGATCGAGCACATCGCGACGCCCGCGACGTCGCACCGCATCTGGCGCGCGATCCGCGAGGCAAGGACGCGCCGAAACGCATAACACGAATCGCCACAACGCAAATCCGTCGGGACGATGTGTGTTAGATTGACGGCTTCAGTTTCGCCCGCCGCCAAGAACAAAATCATCGATGCCCCGTCCGCCGCGCCAGTTCCTGATTCCGATGATCGTCGCTTGCGCGCTGTTCATGGAGAATCTGGATTCGACGATCATCTCGACGGCGTTGCCGACCATCGCCCGGGCGATGGCGGAAGATCCCGTCCGCCTCAATCTCGCGATCACCGCCTATCTTCTGAGCGTCGCCGTGTTCATTCCGGCAAGCGGTTGGTTCGCCGACCGGTTCGGCGCCCGCACCGTGTTCCGCACCGCCATCGTGATCTTCACGCTCGGCTCGATCGGTTGCGGTTTTTCTCACTCGCTCTTGCAACTGGTCGCGGCGCGCATCCTCCAAGGCATGGGCGGCGCGATGATGGTGCCGGTCGGCCGCCTCGTGATGATGCGCGCGGTGCCGAAATCCGACCTGGTGCGGGCAATGACCTACCTGACGGTGCCGGCTCTGATCGGCCCGGTGACGGGGCCAGTGCTCGGCGGCTTCATCGTCACCTATTTCTCGTGGCGCTGGATTTTTTTCATCAACATCCCGATCGGCATTCTCGGCATCGTGCTCGCGTCGATCTTCATCGACGATATCCGCGAGCCCGAGCGGCCGCGGCTCGATGTCAGCGGCTTCATCCTGAGCGGCCTCGGCCTCGCCGGCATGGTGTTCGGCTTCGTTACCGCGGGGCGCGGCGCCGTCTCGATCACGGTGACGATATCGCTCTTGATCGGCGGCGCGATCCTGCTCGCGCTTTACTGGATTCACGCGCGCCGCACCGCCAGCCCACTGGTCGATCTGACCCTGTTCCGCATCCCGACCTATTTCGTCGGCGTGTTCGGCGGCAGCTTCTTTCGCATCGGTGTCGGCGCGATGCCGTTCCTGACGCCGCTATTGTTCCAGCTCGGTTTCGGCATGACGGCGCTCAACTCGGGTCTGTTGAGCTTTGCCGGTGCGATGGGCGCGATGCTGATGAAGACCACGGCGGGGCCGATCATCCGCACCTTCGGTTTCCGCAGGGTGCTGATATGCAATGCCGTGATCGCCAGCTCGTTCCTGTTGGGCCTCGCGTTCTTCCGGCCATGGACGCCGCATATCGTGATTTTCTCGGTGCTGCTGATGGGCGGATTTTTCCGCTCGTTGCAATTCACCAGCCTCAACACGCTGGCCTATGCCGACGTGCCAGTGGCGCGCATGAGCCGCGCGACCTCGCTCCAAAGCATGGGACAGCAGCTGGCGATGAGCATCGGCGTCGGCACCGGCGCGCTCATGCTGCACCTGACACAAATCTTCAGCGGCGGGGGCGCGCTGAATTCGGCGGACTTTGCGCCTGCTTTCGTCGTCGTCGCGCTGATCGCGGTGAGCTGCCTTGCATTTTTCTTCAACCTCTCGCCCTATGCGGGATCCGAGGTCAGCGGCCACCGCTCACGTCCGCTCGACGCACCCGCCGGCGAGTAATCAGCCGACAATCTTCGCTGTGCGCAGCGTCGCGATTTCGTCGGCGCTCAGTCCCCAGCCGCGCAGCGCATCGGCGTCGGGCGGCTTCGGCGCGGTCGGCGTGGCATTTTGGGTGCGGCTGAAGCGTGGCGCCGGCACGGGCTGCGTCACGCCCTCAATCTCGACGAAACTGTGGCGCGCGACCGCATGCGGATGGCGCGGCGCCTCTTCCAGTGACAGAACCGGCGCGACACAAGCATCGCCGCCCTCGAACAGGCTCAGCCATTCGTCGCGGCGTTTGGTCTTGAACTTGGCGGCGAGCGTCGCCTTGCCCTCGGGCCAGCGCCCGCGGTCCCCCTGTTTTGGCAGCGACGCGGGGTCGAGCTCGAGCCGCTGCAACAGCTCGGCATAAAATTTAGGTTCGATCGCGGCGACCGCGATGAATTCGCCGTCGGCGCATTCATAGGTCTCATAGAAGAACGCGCCGGAATCGAGCGTGTTGACGCCGCGCTCGAGCGTCATCTGGCCGGCGGCGTGCAGGCCGAAGAACGGCGTCAGCAGCGACGCGGCGCCTTCGGCCATCGCGGCATCGACGATCTGGCCCTTGCCCGAGCGCGACGCTTCGAGCAGCGCCGCCAGCACCCCCATCGCAAGATAGAGCGCGCCGCCGCCGAAATCGCCGACCAGGTTCAAGGGTGGCGTCGGTTTCTGGCCTGCACGCCCGACCGCATGCAGCACGCCCGCCAGCGCGATGTAGTCGAGATCGTGACCCGCGGTCGGCGCCAGCGGCCCGGTCTGGCCCCAACCGGTCATGCGGCCATAGACCAGGCGCGGGTTGGAGGCGAGGCATGGTTCCGGTCCGAGACCGAGCCGCTCCATCACGCCGGGACGGAAGCCTTCGACCAGCGCATCGGCCTTGCCGACAAGCCGCAAGGCGAGGGCGACGCCGTCCTTGTGCTTGAGGTCGACGGCGATAGCGGGACGGGAGCGATGCAGCAGCTTGAACCTGTCGGGCGACTGTACGCCGAGGCCGCTCGGCTCCAGCCGCTCGAGGCGCACGACGTCGGCGCCGAGATCGGCCAGCAGCATGCAGCACATCGGCGCCGGGCCAATGCCGGCGAACTCGACAATGCGAAACCCCGATAACGGTCCCATCGCTGTCTCCCGAAAGCGTGAAGGCAGACGATAGCGCAGCGGTGCCGCGGCCGCATCGTCCAGCGGTTTGACAACAAAATACTTTTAGTATATCGAATGTATAGACAATATAGGTATATCATTGCGGGGGTTTAGGAATGTTGATTAAGGCATTGAAAATCAGCCATTTAATTCCGGTCCTGATGGTCGTTGCCACGCCGGCTTTTGGGCAGAATCCCGGCGTGAACAGCCAGATCGACCTGCTCAAGCGGCAGATGCAGCAAATGCAGCAGCAATTAGATCTGTTGCAGCAGCAGGCGCGGCGGAGTGAGGAAAAGGCAAACCAGGCGGCGCAGTCAGCGGCCCGGGTGGAAGCGCGCGCCCGGCCGGCCAATGAACCCCGTGTGACGGAATCGCGGACGCACCGTTTTGGATTGTCGAGCGCGGACGGCGCGAACACGATCGAGCTGACCGGGCGGCTCCATGTCGATACCGCCGACTATTACAACTACAACCCCAAGGCCGGCATGGCCGACCGGCATCTCGCCAGCGGCATCAATGTCCGCCGCGCCCGCATCGGCGTCACCGGCAAGTTTCAGAACGACTGGCAATACACCCTGATCTACGATCTCGGCGGCAATTCCGACAGTCTCAATCTCAACAACGCCCTCGCCAACGGCAACTCCAAGACCAATACCGCGACCTCGAACTCGGCCTTCTCCGGCGTCGAGAACGCCCTCATCACCTATAACGGCTTCTATAACGGCCATCATCTCTTCCCGGTCGCGGTCGATTTCGGCGTGATGGACGTGCCCTGGACCCTCCAGGAAGCGACCTCGTCCAACGACATCGTGTTCATGGAGCGCTCTTCCGCCCAAGTTGTCGCCACCGCGTTCGGTGGCGGCGATTTCCGCACCGCCTTCGGCGCGCGCTCCAACAACGACAATTACTTCCTCGCCGCCTACATCACCGGCCCGACCACCGGCGCCCTCCATACCGATGGCGCCTCCTGCATCGGCAGCGCCACCGCGCCTTGCACCTTGGCGCCCAACGGCCACGGTCCGCAGACCTCGTTCCTCGCCCGCGGTTCCTATACTTTCTTCTTGCCCGGGGATATCGGCCTGCATATCGGCGCCAACTTCGCCGATCTGTTCCGGCCGCGCGGCTCCGCCAACGCCCAGACCATTGCCCTCGCCGACCGGCCCGAGTTACGCGTCGACCCGAGCCAGCTCATCACCACCGGCAACATCCCGTCCTCGGGCGGCATGGTCTACGGCGTTGAGGCGGCCGCCACCTGGGGCAACGCCTTCCTCGAGGGCGAGTACTATCACTACACGATCGACCAGTTCGCCGCCGGCTCCAAGACCCTCGGGTTCGACGGCGGCTATGTCGAGGCCAGCTACACGTTGGGCGGTCGGCGCCGCTACGCCCCCGCCTCCGGCGGCTATACCGGCGTCTATCCCGATCGCCCCCTCTCCCTCGCGCCGGGCGGCGGCTGGGGCGCGATCGAGATCGCCGCCCGGTTCAGCACCGTCAATCTCAACGACGGCACCAACGGCGCCGCCTGCAGCACGACGGCCACCGCGGTTGCCCCGGCGGTCAATTTCTGCGCCGGCTCCCAGACCGTCTATTCCGTCGGCCTCAACTACTATCCCAACTACAACATGAAGTTCATGCTCGAATACGAGCACGGCATCATCAACATCCCGAGCGTCATCGGCGGACCGAACACCAAGGGCGCGACCCTCGACGCCATCGCCGCTCGGACACAAATCATGTTCTGAGGTTTGACGTTCCGCGTTGCCTGTGCAATTCCTCCTGCCCCGGCGAACGAGGGGTGGGGTAGGGAAAGTGAAATTGGCGACTGGGATAGCGGTCGGCGCAGTGTTGGCGCTGGGTATGCCGATCGCGGCGCACGCTGCGGGTGACGCGGCGCGCGGCAAGGCCGTGTTCCTGCAATGCCGCGCGTGTCATTCGCTTAACGCCGGACAAAACGGCGTCGGACCGAGTTTGCACGGGTTGATCGGACGCAAGGCCGGTACCGCGCCCGATTTCGCCTATTCACCCTTCATGAAGCGCTCGGGGATTACCTGGACGCCGGACGAGTTGCGATCCTATCTACCCGACCCGCAGGCAAAAGTCCCCGGTACGAAAATGACCTTCGTCGGCATCAAGGACGCGCAACAAGTCGAAGACCTGCTCGCCTATCTCATGGAGGCGACGAAATGATTCCGCGCGCCGCCGCCATCGTCGCGACGATGCTGACGCTCGCGTCGCCGTGTCTTGCCGCCGGCGACGCGGCGCACGGCAAGGAATTGTTTCAGCGCTGCTCGACGTGTCACTCCTTGACGGCGGGCCAGAACGGCGTCGGTCCGACGCTGCACGGCATCTTCGGCAGCAAGGCCGGCGACGTGCCCGGTTATAATTTTTCCAAGGCGATGGCGTCCTCGGGCATCGTGTGGAGCGAGGCGACGCTCAAGAAGTACCTGTCCGATCCTGATGCTTCCGTGCCCGGCACCAAGATGCGGACCGGTGCCGTCGACGACCCGCAGGCATTGGACGACCTGATTGCCTATCTCCAGCAGGCGGCGAGATAGCTGAGTTTCTTGGTTAACCATTATTAATTTTCTGCTTCCGGCGGTTCTGGTGGCCTGTATGATCTCTGTTAACGAGACGTTAAGGGATCGTATCAGGAGGCCAGATGCGGACCGACGATTACGGGCACGAGATCGCCCCGCTTAATTCCAGAAAATACAAATTTGCCGGCGCCGTCCGGCTATTTACATTCGGTGTCGCACTCGGCGCCGGCCTGTGCGTTGGCATGGGACCGCCGTTGCCGCTATTCGACCGGATTTTTCCCACTGCCGTCGCCAGCGAACCGGCGCCGATGAGTCATGTTTTGCCCAGGCAATGGCTCGTGCTGCGCAACGCCTTACTCGATACCGGCGTCACCGGCATCTCCTACGCCCAGCAGCGTCAGGACGAAGACTTGCTCCGCGGCAAATGGCTCGCGCTTCAGGATGCGTTGTCGACCGTCTGGTCGGACCGCCTGGCGGCGCGCTGACTCCACCGATTTTGTATGAGAAAACGTCCGTGCAATGCACGGGCATTTCCGCGATCCGTTCCGCCGCCCCAACGGCGGTAGACAGAGGCCGACTCGTCGTCGCCACCGATGAGTACTCGCATGATCGAAATATTCATTTGGATATAGCGTGGTCAATTCAGTAATTTCGAAAATCCAATTGAGTTATTGACAGTCATTCGTGACGCTGCGAGCATGCGCGCCATTCGGAATAGCTGTGGCTGCGCTGATGTTTTGCGGTCAGGCGGGGACATAACAAGCCGGTAACGGCGAAAAAAAATTGCAGAGCGTCATCGGCGCCGACAAGGGAGGAGGTCTCGCCGACAGAACACCCAGAGCTTTTTTCATAATCGGTCAAATCGACCGGCGGCCAACCGCCGGCAGTGAGTATGCCCGACAGGACAGCGCGACCGGCGCGCCGTCGAGGGAGAGAAGAGCTAACGCGAGGGAGTAACATGAGAGTTCTGACCATCAACGGCTTCAGCCGTGTCGTCGATATGCCCGACGACACGCCACTGCTTTGGGTCATCCGCGAGCATCTGCAGATGACCGGAACGAAATTCGGCTGCGGTGCCGGCCTGTGCGGTGCGTGCACCGTGCACATGAACGGCGACGCGGTGCGTTCCTGCCAGACCAGCCTCGAAGAGGCGGCGGGCCAGGAGATTGTCACGATCGAAGGTCTCGATCCGGCGGGCAACCATCCGGTGCAGCGCGCCTGGATCGCCGAACAGGTGCCGCAATGCGGCTACTGCCAGTCGGGCCAGATCATGCAGGCTGCGTCGCTCCTGCAAAAAAATCCGAACCCGTCAGACGCGGAGATCGGCAAGGCCATGAACGGCAATCTGTGCCGTTGCATGACTTACGTGCGCATCAAGAAAGCGATCAAGCGGGCATCCGCTGAAATGCGGAAGGCTTAGGAGGCCCGGACATGGACACCATCGAACGCACCACCGAAGCGCCGGTCAATCGCCGCAGCTTCCTCATCGGTACTGCCGCCGCCGGCGCAGGACTGACATTCAGCTACTCGTTGCTCCCGGCCGTCACCGGTTCGGCCAGCGAGGCTTTCGCCGCGAATAACTGGACGCCGGTTCCGTCCTTCACCATCGAGCCCACCGGCATCATCACGCTCCATACGCCGAAGTCGGAAATGGGGCAGCATGTCGGCACCGCCATCGCGCAATCGCTGATGGAAGAGCTCGAAGGCGACTGGAGAGACCTGCGGATCGACTATCCCGATCCGGCGCCGAAATACGGCGTGTTCTTCACCGCCGGTTCGCTCAGCGTGCTCACCTCCTTCATGGGGGCGGCGCAGGCTGGCGCGGCGGGCCGTATCGCGTTGATCGAGGCGGGCGCCAAGCAACTCGGCCAAAACGCTTCCGATTGCCATGCCAGCAAGGGCTGGGTGATCGGCAAGGGCGGCAAGAAGATCAGCTATGGCCAACTCGTCGCGATGGGCAAGGTCGACAAAGTCTACAGCCCCGACGATCTGAAGAAGATGCCGCTGAAAAAGGCGGCGCAATACACCGTCGTCGGCAAGCCGATCCCGGCCCTGGACATTCCGCCCAAGGTCGTCGGCCGCGCCAATTACGGCATCGACTACTTCCTGCCCGGCATGGTGTACGGCAAGATCGCCCGTCCGCCGGTCCGCATCGGCGCGAAGCCGAAGAAGGGTGCCGACGGCAAGGAGCTGATCGACGATACGGAAGCCAAGAAGGTTCCGGGCTATCTGCAATTCGTCTCGTTCGCAGATCCTTTCGGCATCAATACGCATTACGTCATCGCGATCGCCACCAATTTCCCGGCAGCGATCAAGGCGGCGAAGGCGATCAAAGTCGATTGGGATCTCGGCCCCAACGCCGACGTATCGAGCGATCAGATCCTTCAGCACGCCAAAGATCTGGTGAATGACCCGAACGCAGGCGGCGCGTTCTGGCTGATCGGCGACCCGAAGAAGGCGCTGGCGGCGGCGCCGCTAAAGATGGAGGCGGAGTTCATCACCCCGCTTGCATCGCATCAGCCGATCGAGCCGATGAACGCGCTGGCGTATCTCGAGAATGGCAAGCTGCACATCTACTCGGGCAGCCAGCTCCAGATCGCTCACCAGCCGATCATGGCCGGCATCATGGGCATGAAGCCGGAGAATGTTCTCCTGCATCAGGTCTATATCGGTGGCGGGTTCGGCCGGCGTCTCGAAGCAGATGCGATGGTTCCCGCGTCGCTGGCCGCGCGCGCGGTCGGCAAGCCGGTGAAGGTCATCTACACCCGCGACGAAGAGTTCCGGAACGACTTCTACCGGACCATCACGTATCAACGCCTCCAGGCCGGCGTCGACAACAAGGGCAACCTGGTCGCGTTGCAGCATGACGTCTGCGCGGCGTTCTCGGCGGTTCGGGCGGCGCCCGATCTGTTGAAGCCCAGCATTGACAAGAAGAACGTCAAGCTCGACAGCACGTCGCTCGACGGCTCCAACTCCTGGTACGGCGTGCCGAATTATCTGTCGCGCGGTATCCAGAACGACATCGGCCAACGGGCGACCCCGCCGGGGTTCCTGCGGTCCGTGTCGACGGGTTGGACCTACTTCGCACTCGAGAGCTTCCTCGACGAAGTGGCGCATCGGACGGGCAAGGACCCGGTCGAGTTCCGCCTCTCGATGCTGAAAGCGGTCGGGCCGAACAAGAGCGAAGTGCCGATGGCCATCGGCGGCGCCGATCGCATCGCCGCGGTCATCAAGAAGGCGGCTCAGATTACCGACTTCCACAAGAAGCACGGCAAGATGGGCCCCGGACGCGGCATTGGTCTCGCCGCCACCACCCACTTCCGCGACACGCCGACCTGGACGTGCGGCGTTGTCGAACTCTCGGTCGATAGATCGACGGGCCAAATCATGGTCCACAAGATCACGACCGTGATGGATCTGGGTCAGGCCGTGAACATGGACGGCGCGAAGTCGCAGTGCGAAGGCGGTACCCTGTTCGGATTGAGCCTTGCTCTCTACGAGAAGGCGACCATGCATCATGGCAATCTTGATCAGACCAACTTCGACACGTACTTCCCGCTGCGCATCTCGCAGGCGCCCGAGGTCGATGTCCACATCATCAGCACCCCCGGCCTGCCGCCGGTCGGTGTTGGTGAGCCGGCAGTGACCACCGTCGCGCCCGCCGTGTCGAACGCCGTGTTCGACGCAGTCGGCGTTCGCCCGCGTGATCTGCCGTTCACGCCGGACAAGATCAAGGCGCTGTTGAAGGCGTAATTTTCTCCCTCTCTTGAGGCTCTCCGGGGCAACCCGGAGAGCCTTTTTTATTTTTTGCGCTACACTTGGGTGATGGACCGGCGGCGCTTCCTTATCGGCACGGCAGCAAGCGGTGTCGCGCTGTTCGCGGGCTATGTTGTGCCGGGTGACGTGACGGCGGCCGAGGCGGCGACGCAATACGCGCCATGCATTTGGTACGCCATCGATCGGACCGGAATCGTGACGCTCCACATCATGAAAGCCGAGGTGGGCCAACATATCGGGACGGCCTACGCCATGCTGATTGCCGAAGAACTCGGGGTCGATTGGCGTAACATGAGGATCGACTATCCCGATCCGGCGAGGGATTTCGGCATTTCCATCACGGCCGGAAGCTGGAGCATCGCGGCCAACTACGACGACCTGCGACGTTGGGGCGCGGCCGGGCGGGTTGCCATGATTGAGGCGGGCGTCAAACGGCTCGGCGTGCCCCGCGAAGAATGCGTCGCCGAACACGGCACGGTCGTTCATTCGCCAAGCGGCAAACGCGTATCCTACGGTGACCTTGTCGCGTCGGGCGCGGCGTCGCGCACTTTCGACGTGACCGATCTCGACGCCGTCACTTTGAAGGCGGACAAGGCGCTGGCGTTGATCGGCACATCGCCGCCTGCGCTCGATATTCCCGGGAAGATCGTCGGCACGGCGCGGTTCGGCATCGATAGCATCGTGCCGAACCTTCTGTATGCGAAGATTGCGCGGCCGCCGTATCGCGTCGGCTGCACGCCGCGCGCCATCGACGACGGCGCGGCGCGGAAGATTCCTGGATATCGACGCTTCGTCAGCGCCAAGGACCCGACGCCGGACAATGGTTACTACGTTATGGCGTTGGCCGAGAACTATCCCGCCGCGAAAAAGGCGGCGGCCGCGCTCAAGATCGACTGGGACGAGGGGAAGGAGCGTCTGAGCGACGAAGACCTGCTAGCGCATGCTCGCACGCTGGTCGCCGACAAGAAGACAGCCACGCCATGGTGGATTCTCGGCGACGCCGGAAAGGCGATGGAAGCCGCGTCGTCGATCATCACCGCGGAGTACACCACCTCGCACGTCGCGCATGCCGGCATCGAGCCGGAAAACGCGTTGGTGCTGCATGACGGCGAGCGCTGGCATGCGTATGCCGGTTCGGCGTTCCAGACCCATGCGGTCGCCGCGCTGGCCGACGCGCTTGACACCGATTCCGGTTCGGTCGCGCTGCATCAGACTTATCTTGGCGATCCGTCCGGCCGACGGGTGGAGACCGACGCGCTGGTGGCCTGCGCGCTCGCGGCCAAGATCGCGGGGCGGCCGGTGAAGCTGATCTTCGACCGCGACGAGGCGATGCGGTTCGATTTTCCGCGGCCGCTGACCTACCAGAAACTCGCCGCCGCGCTCGATTCCGATAAACAGGTGACGGCGCTGACGCACGATCTATGCTCGGCATGGCCGCTCGTCCGCGCGCTGCCGATCGCGTTGCAGCCCGGCGCGGATCATCAAACCAAAGTGGATTGGAGCGTGCTGACCGGCGCCGACAGCTGGTATTCGCCGCCGAACTATCTGGTCCGCGCCGTCGAGAACGATCTCGCCGACAAAGCCGTGCGGTCGGGCTTTTTGCGCGGCAATGCCACGGGCTTCGCCTTCTGGGCGCTCGAAAGTTTCATCGACGAACTGGCACATGCGACCGGCCAGGACGAGATCGCACTGCGCCTCGCCTGGCTCCGCGCCGAGGGGCCGAATAAGGGCGGACCGCCGAGCGCGGTGGGTGGTGCATCGCGTCTCGCCAACGTCATCGCGCGAATCGTCGAGATCACCGGCTATGCATCGCGCCGCCGCGCGAAGAAGCACAATCGCGGCATCGGTCTCGCGGCATCGAGTGCGCCCGACCGGGCGCAGCCGAGCTGGACGGCATGCGTCGCCGAGGTCGCCGTCGACGACAATTCCGGTGCGGTGCACGTCGAGAAGCTGACGATCGTCAGCGACATCGGCTCTGCTGTACATCCCGACAGTGCGCGCGCGCAAATCGAGAGCGCGACGCTCACCGGTCTTTCCATCGCGCTTTACGAGCGCGCAACTTTCGTCGGTGGGAAATTCGTTGAAGGCAATTTCGATTCCTACCGCATGCTGCGCCTCGACGACGTGCCCGACCTGGAGATTCACGTGGTCGCCGAAGGTCAACATCCGACCGGCGCAGGCGAGCCTGCAATGAGCGTTGTGGCGCCAGCCGTCGGCAATGCTATTTTCAACGCGGTCGGCGCGCGGGTGCGCGATCTGCCGATTACGCCGGACAAGGTTCTGGCGGCGTTGAAGAAGAAGTCGGGAGGTTGAACATGACAAAAAATTTAGTTATCGCAGCCGCTCTGTCGCTGGCGCTGACCGGCGGCGCGATGGCTGCCGATCTGCCGTCCACCATCACTTTCGGCAGCTCGATGCAGCTCACCGGGCAGGACGCCAATCTCGGCCGCTATTACCGCGACGCCTATCAGCTCGTGATCGAGCAGATCAACAAGGCGGGCGGGGTTAAGATCGGCGGCAAGTCGATCCCGATTACCCTGAAGCTGGTCGACAACCAGTCCGACAACAATCTCGCGGTCCGGCAATATGTCGGCCTCGTCACGCAGGACAAGGTCGATTTCCTGCTGGGCCCGTACGCTAGCGGCACCACTATCCCGGTGTCGTCGGTGTCCGAGAAATATCAAATTCCGATGGTCGAAGGCGGCGGCGCGTCGCCGCAGATTTTCGCGCGCGGCTACAAATACATTTTCGGCCTGTTGCCGCCCGCCGACGATTATTTCGCCAGCACCCTCACCATGCTCGGCCAGTTACAGCCCAAAGCGCATACCGTCGCGCTGGTGACGGCCGACGATGCGTTTGACGTCTCGGTGGCGAAGGGCACCAAGAAATTGCTCGCCGCCGCGGGGATGGAGATCGTTTTAACCCAAACCTACGCCGCCAAGACCACCGATTTTTCGTCGATCATGGCGCAGATCAAGGCGAAGACGCCCGACATCGTGCTGTGGGGCGGGCTCGAGCCGGAAGTGCTCAACGCGATCCGCCAGGCCAAGAGCCTCGACGTCAATCCGAAGCTGCTGATGTCGTTCACCGTCGGCGTGCCGGCGGCCGATTTCCGTAAGGCGCTCGGCAACGACGCCAACGACGCATTCGGCATGACGGCATGGTTGCCATCGCCGGCGTTGAAGGATACGTGGTTCGGCGATGCCGAGAAGTTTGCCGCCGCGTATAAGGCCAAATACGGCTACGACCCCGACTATCACGGCGCCGCCGGCGCGGTCGCGGTCGAGACGCTGGTGAAGGCCATCGAGAAGGCCGGCTCGCTCGAAAAGAGCAAGGTCCGCGACGCCATTGCCGCCTCGGACTTCGACAGCCTCTACGCGCACGTCAAGTTCAACGCGGGCGGGCAGGTGGTGATTCCGCAGATTGTGATTCAGATCCAGAACGGGCAGGTGACGCCGATCTTCACCGACAAATTCATCGGCAAGCCGGTATTCCCGGTCCCGGCGTGGAGCAAGCGAGGTTAGCAACCGCTTTTTCGACTTCCCGCCGGCAGGGCGCGCGTGCTCCTCGTTCAGATATTGGTGAACGGCGTCCTGCTGGGCGGCCTGTACGGGCTCATGGCGCTCGGCATGGCGCTGGTATGGGGCGTCCTCAACATCGTCAATCTCGCCCACGGCGCCTTCATTATGCTAGGCGGCTATCTGGTCTTTTTCCTGTTCACGGCGGGGCTTGATCCGCTGGTGTCGTTGCCGATCGCGATGGCGGTGCTGTTCCTATTCGGCTACGTCATCCAGCGCAGCCTGCTCAATCTGATTGTGCGCTCGGCGCTACTCAACACGCTGCTGTTCACGTTCGGCCTCGACGTGGTGCTGACCTATCTGGCGCAGCTTCTGTTCTCGGCCGATTTCCGCACCATCAACCCGTCCTATGCCGGCGCGAATTTCAGCGTCGGTGCCGTCACGGTGCCCGTCGGCCGCTTGATCGCGTTCGCCATTGCGGTGGCGTTGGCGCTGTTGCTTTATCTGCTGCTGGAGCGCACGCGGCTCGGCCGCGCGATCCGTGCCACCGCGCAGAATCTCGACGCCGCGCGTCTTTACGGCGTCAATCCGGCGCAAATCTACGCCATCACGTTCGGGATCGGTGCGGCGCTCGCAGGCGCCGCCGGGACGCTCTACGGCATCGTCGCGCAGATCACGCCCTATATCGGCGTCACTCTGACGCCCAAATCCTTCGTCATCGCGATCATCGGCGGGCTCGACAATCCGCTCCGCATCGTCGCCGGCGGCATCGTGATCGGCGTCGCCGAGGCGGTGACGTCGCTTTATCTCGGCCCCACCTATACCGACGTCGTCAGTTTCGGTTTGCTGGTCCTGATCCTGGTGCTGCGGCCGGCGCAGTCGCTCAAAATCGCATGAACGGGCGCTGGTTCGCCCTCGCCGCCGCAGTGGCGCTTCTCGCCGGCGTGCCGTGGTTCGGCAACGCGGTGCTGATCCAGTTCGGCATCAATGCGCTGCTGATCGCGGTGCTGGCCCAGTCATGGAACATTCTGGGTGGCTTCGCCGGCTATGTGTCATTCGGTAACTCCGTATTTTACGGACTTGGCTCCTATGGCGTCGCGATCGCGATGGCGCAGTGGAACCTGCCGTTCTGGGTCGGGCTGATATTCGCCGCGACCATCGCCGTCGCTTTCGCCGCGCTGCTTGGCTGGCCGATCTTGCGGCTGCGCGGCCCGTATTTCGCCATCGTGACGTTGGGCATTTCGGCGGCGATGTCGGCGCTTGCCTCCAATCTCGACATCGCAGGCAAGAATGTCGGGCTGATCCTGCCGCTGACGCGCAACGACACCTTATTCTATGAAGCGTCGTTGGTGTTGCTCGCGGCGGCGACCCTGACCGTCGCCTGGATCGCGCGCAGCCGTTTCGGCATGGCGCTGATCGCAATCCGCGAGGACGAGGACGCGGCCGCCTCCGTCGGCGTCAACGCCACCCGCTTCAAGATCGCGGCGCTGGCGATGGCGGCGTTCTTCACCGCAATCGCCGGCGGCATCCATGCCTACTGGATCACCTATATCGACCCCGCGGGTTCGTTCGACACCACGCTCGACGTGCGCATGGTCATCATGACCATGTTCGGCGGCCCCGGCACCGTACTCGGGCCGGTGGTCGGCGCGCTGGTTCTCTCCGCGATCTACGAGGTGCTGGCCGACAGCATCTCCAAGGCGGCGGCGCTGTTCTTCGGCATCGTAATTCTGGTCGCGGTGATTTTTCTGCCGCGCGGGCTGGTCGATCTCGGGGGCGGTTTCCGCGTGCTGCGCTGGCGCTATTTCCTGACCAATATCCGGCAGTACCGGATATGAGCGCAAAACTGTTCGAGGCACGCGGCCTCGTCAAACGGTTTCAGGGTCTGCTTGCCGTCAGTGAAGTCGACTTCGCCATCGAGCGCGGCGCCATCGTGGGGCTGATCGGACCCAACGGCGCGGGCAAGAGCACGCTGGTCAATCTCGTCGCGGGCGCGCTGCGGCTCGATTCCGGCGAAATCTTGTTCGACGGCGCGCGCATCGACCGCTTGCCGGCTTATGCGCGGGCGCATCTCGGCATTGCACGCACCTATCAGATCGCCAAGCCGTTTCCCGATCTCAGCGTCCGCGACAATGTCGCGATAGGCGCGATGTTCGGTGCCGAGGGTGGGGTGCGCGACCGCGCCAAGGCGCGCGCGATGGCGGACGAATGGCTCGATTTCGTCGGTCTCGCCGCGCAAGCCGATCATCAGGCCGCCCGGCTCGGTGGGCCCGACCGCAAGCGCCTCGAATTTGCCAAGGCTCTGGCGATGCAACCGAAATTGTTGCTGCTCGACGAGGTTATGGCCGGCCTCACACCGGTCGAGGTTGAGGCTGCGGTTGGCCTGATCGAACGCACCCGCGCGCGCGGCGTTACGGTGCTGGTGATCGAGCATGTCGTGCCGGCGATCCGCCGTTTGTCCGACATGCTGCTAGTGTTGCAGCAGGGCAGGTTGATCGCGTCCGGTGATCCGGCGACCGTGCTCAACGATCCGCGCGTGATCGAGGCCTATCTTGGGCGGCGGCGCGCATGAGCGACGCGCTGCTCGATATTCGCGGATTGACTGCCGGTTATGGCGACGTGCCCGTGCTGACCGACATCGCATTGACCGTTGGTGCCGGCGAGATCGTGGCTCTGGTCGGTAGCAACGGCGCCGGCAAGACCACGCTGCTACGCGCGGTGTCGCGTATCATCAAGGCGTCGGGCAGCCTGCGTTTTCTCGGCGAGGACGTGCTGCCGCTGACGCCGGAGGCGCTATTCGCGCGCGGTCTCGTTCAGGTGCCGGAAGGGCGGCAGTTGTTCGGCCGCATGACCGTCGCCGAAAACCTGATGATGGGCGCGTATCGCCGCCGCGACCGGGCCGGCATCGACGCCAGTCTCGCGCAGACCTTCGATCTGTTCCCGGTGCTGGCCGAGCGGCGCGCGCAGACAGCTGGCAGCCTCTCAGGCGGCGAACAACAGATGTGCGCCATCGGCCGCGCGCTGATGGCGGCGCCGAAACTCTTGATGATCGACGAGATGAGTCTCGGCCTCGCGCCCATCGTGGTGGATCGGTTGCTCGACGTGCTGGTAGCAATCCGCGGGCAGGGCGTCCCGATCCTAATGGTCGAGCAGGACGTGTTCGCGGCGCTTGCTGTCGCGGATCGCGGTTATGTCCTGGAGCACGGTCGCATCGTAAAAGCGGCGACCGCGGAAACACTCAAAAGCGATCCGGCGTTGCAAAAAGCCTATCTCGGCTCCGATTCGTAGCCCGAACGGCCGCTGCAGGCATCGGCGATGGCGCGGGGGCACGAAATGGTGCGGTGAGGCGGCGCCATAGTCCGTGTGCCTCCAACCCTTGCCACAGCAGCAGCGACGGCACACCGACGGCTAGATCGCGCGCGCGCTTCAAGAGAGACAGCGCCAGGGCACTTTCGGGATCCAGCCCGAACACCGCCCCAAGCGCCACGAACGCGCCTTCCTGAATACCAATGGCGTTGGGGACGAAGAACGCCGCCCCGCATACCGCCGCGGACAACCCCTCGATCACCAGAACGGGCGCGAAGTCGATGTTTTGGCCCATGAACTGGAGCATGAGCCAGATTTCCGCCGCGCTTGCGATCCAGCATGCAAAATGGAGCAGGAAGCAGGCTTGCACGCGCCAAGGCGCCTCGTAGATTCCATTGACGTGGTGCTGCACGCCAAGGCCGCGACCGAATTGTCGGCCAAAGAGATTGCCGGCCATTGGTTTCCCAATGCGTTCGAAAAATCCAATTTTACGCCGCTGAAACGCATAGGTAGCCGCGACTGCCGCGCACGCCACCGCTAGACCGACCGCCACCGGACCGATGATCGGTGAGCGAAGGTCGTACCAGGCAAGCAACGCTAGAGCGACTACCGCGAACAGGATTTGCGTAGCGACCTCGAGCGTGACGTCGACGATCAGCGACGCCATGGCGCGCGGTCCCCAGATGTGTTGCACAGCCAAGGCGCGTGCGCTCATTAAATAGCCGCCAAAGGCGGAGAACGGCAGTAGCTCGGATCCCGCTTCGCGAATCAGCCTGGCGCCCATAACCGCCGGCAAGGTCGACGCGGGCCGCCGCATCAACAGCCACCATGCAAGCCCGGTGATCGCCAGCACCACCGCCTGGATTGCGGCGATTAAAAGGATGTTTTGCCAACCTACCGCGGCGATCTGCGCGCCAACGCCATCGAATCCGTAGTAGACGAGCAGCGCGACCACGACGAGGACACCGGCGAGAATAGCGATGGCGGTCGTGACGCCAAAGTGCAGCCTCTGGCGCGCGGCAATGCGCGGTTGCGCAACAGGCAGGGATGTTTCAGGCATAAATTTCTCGACGGCTTGCGGTGGCGTTGTAATTCACGAAGTCGACGCCCTTCCGCGGCATGGGTTGGGGAACTGGTCATAGGCCGTTTGCCCGGAGCGGAATGTGACAGTCTTTCCGGCAAGAGCAACCCCGAATCGCGCTTTGGTCCCTTACCATCCGGTCATTTTGTTTTGACGAAGCCGCGTGACGGAATCGGGCAAGCTGACTATGATCGCTTGCATGCGCCCCCTGGTTTCGAAACGATTGCGGGAACGGCGGTGCGTGCCCGCTGTTAAGGCGTCATGACCCGATGCGTCACCATTCTCGGCTCGACCGGTTCGGTCGGGTGTAACACCGTCGAGTTGGTCGCTGCCCAACCCGAAGAATATTCCGTCGAGGCGCTGGTTGCGCTGAAGAGCGCCGAGGCGCTAGCCGAGCAGGCGCGCACCGTCGGCGCCAAGCTTGCGGTGATCGCCGACGACAACAAATACGCCGCGCTGAAATCGGCGCTGGCCGGCTCGGGCATTGAAGCGGCAGCCGGGCCGGCTGCCGTGGTGGAGGCCGCGCTGCGGCCTGCCGAGTGGGTGATGGCGGCAATCGTCGGCGCCGCCGGCCTCGCGCCGACCCTTGCCGCGGTCGAGCGCGGCGCGCTGGTCGCGCTCGCCAACAAGGAAGTGTTGGTGTGTGCCGGCGCGCTGGTGACGGCCGCGGCACGTGCCAGCGGCGCGACGTTGCTGCCGGTCGACAGCGAGCATAACGCGATCTTCCAGTGCTTCGAAGCCGACCAGAGCCACGCCATCGAGCGCATCGTACTAACCGCGAGCGGCGGCCCATTCCGCGAGCGCGCGCTCGCCGCGATGGCGGACGTCACGCCGGCCGAGGCCGTTGCGCACCCCAACTGGCGCATGGGCGCGAAGATTTCGGTCGATTCCGCCACCATGATGAACAAAGGCCTCGAAGTGATCGAGGCGATGCATCTATTCGCGCTGCGCGGCGACCAGGTCGATGTCGTGGTGCATCCGCAATCGGTGATTCACGGCTTGGTCTATTACACGGACGGCTCGGTATTGGCGCAGCTCGGCTCGCCCGACATGCGGACGCCGATCGCCAACACGCTCGGCTGGCCGAGGCGCATCGGCGCACCGAGCCCGCGTCTCGATCTCGCGGCGCTCGGCAAATTGACGTTCGAGACGCCGGATCCCGCGCGCTTCCCGGCGCTGCGCATCGCGCGCGCGGCGATGGCGGCAGGCGGTGCGGCGCCGATCATCCTCAACGCGGCCAACGAAGTCGCGGTCGCGTCGTTCCTCGAAGGAGCCATCGGCTTTCTCGACATTGCCGCCATCGTCGAGGAAAGCCTCAATGCGTTCGATCGCCGAAGCATCGATACGCTCGACGATGTCTACGACGCCGACCGCGCCGCCCGAGAGCAGGCGCGGCGTCTCGTCGGCAACGGCGCCCGCCGCATCGCGATCGCCTGAGTGGTCGACGGGACCAAACCAGTATTAGTGACGGGCGCGACGGGTTTTGTCGGCTCGGCGGTGGCGCGGGCCCTCTTGGCGAAAGGCCGCACGGTGCGGGTGCTGGTCCGGCGGAACAGCGACAGGACCAACCTCGCTAATCTTAAGGTCGAGCAGCGTGAAGGCTCGCTCGAGGACGCGGCATCGCTTGCCACCGCGCTCGCCGGCTGCGGCGTGCTCTATCATGTCGCCGCCGACTATCGCCTCTGGGTGCCGCGGCACGACGTCATGTATCGCACCAATGTCGACGGCACGCGCAACCTGATGGGGGCGGCGCTCCAACAAGGCGTCGAGCGCGTCGTCCATACCAGCACGGTCGCGACTCTCGGCCTCCATGAGGACGGCACACCCGCCGACGAGACCACGCCGAGCTCGCTCGACGACATGATCGGGTCGTACAAGCGCTCGAAGTTCCTTGCCGAAGAGATCGTGCGGAGCATGGTGTCGGAGCAGGGGCTGCCGGCGGTGATCGTCAATCCCTCCACGCCCATCGGTCCTGGCGATATCAAGCCGACGCCGACCGGCCGCATCGTGGTCGAGGCCGCGTCCGGACGCATGCCGGCTTTCGTCGATACCGGCCTCAATATCGCCCATGTCGACGATGTCGCCGCCGGCCATCTTCTCGCCGAGGAGCGCGGCAAGATCGGGGAGTGCTACATTCTCGGGGGCGAAAATCTAAGCCTGCGCGAACTGCTGCGCCGCATCGCTCTGCTGGTCGGTCGCCGTCCGCCTACGATTGCGCTGCCGATCGCGGCGCTGATGCCTGTCGCCTATGCAACAGAGGCCATCGCGCGCCTGACCGGCGGCGAGGCGTTCGTCACGGTGGACAGTCTCCGCCTCGCGCGCCACAAAATGTATTTCACGTCACAGAAGGCGATGACCGAACTGGGATATTCGCCGCGCCCCGTAGATCGCGCGCTTGAGGACGCGATCGTGTGGTTCCGCCGGATCGGGAAAATCCGGTGAACATCCCCGTCGTCCCCGGCGTCGTCGCGCTGGCGATCTGGCTGGTGCTGATATTCGCGCGCGGCCTGTTCTGGCTGCCGCGCCTGCCGCCGTCCGCCCCCGAGCCGCAACGCTGGCCGGCGGTCGTCGCCGTCGTTCCCGCGCGCGACGAGGCGGCGGTCATCGAGCGTTCCATTGGGTCGCTGCTCGCCCAGGATTATCCCGGTGCGTTTTCCATCGTGCTGGTGGACGATCATAGCGGCGACGGCACCGCCGAGATCGCGCGTCGTCTCGCCGGCCCGGATCGTCTCAAGATTGTCGCCGCGCCGCCGCTGCCGCATGGCTGGACCGGAAAATTGTCGGCGATGAATCGCGGCGTCGAGGAAGCGGGAGAGGCGGAGCTGATCCTGTTCACCGACGCCGACATCGCGCATCACACAACGAACTTGCGCGAACTGGCCGCGCATCTCGACCATGAGAAGCGCGATCTCGTGTCGCTGATGGTGCGCCTCAATTGCGACAGCGCCGCCGAGCGACTGCTGATTCCCGCTTTCGTGTTCTTTTTCGCGATGCTTTACCCCTTCGCCTGGGTCAATGATCGGCACCGCCGTACTGCGGCGGCGGCCGGGGGCTGCATGCTGATCCGCCGGTCCGCACTTGGCCGCATCGGCGGCATCGCCGCCATTAAAGGCGAACTGATCGACGATTGCGCTCTGGCGCGCGCGGTGAAGGCGGGAGCTGCGATCCGCCTCGACCTGACGCACGACACGGCGAGCACCCGGCCGTATCCGCGAATTGCGGACATCTGGAACATGATCGCGCGCAGCGCCTATAACCAAATGCGTTATTCGCCGGCGCTGCTCGCCGGCACAATCGTCGGCATGACCGTCACCTATATCGCCCCGCCGCTGCTGCTGTTCGTAGGCGGCGCGGCAGCTTGGCTGGGCGCGGCGTCGTGGTTGCTGATGAGCCTCGCCTACATGCCGATGGTGCGGTTCTACCGCCAATCTCCGGTCTGGGCGGCGGTGCTGCCCCTCACCGCATTGATTTATCTCGGCGCGACGATAGCATCGGCGTGGCGGCATTTTCGCGGGGTTGGCGGCTCATGGAAGGGTCGGGTCGAGTGGCGGAGCGCGCGCTGAATCCGGTCGAGACGCCGTCCGGCAAAGGCGCGGGCGACGAGAATTTTCCGGTCGGCTCGTTCCTGATCCGCCGCGCGCTGCGGCCGCATGTCCACGCCTTTTATCACTTCGCGCGCCAGGCCGACGACATCGCCGACAATCCGACGCTGTCGCCCGAGGACAAGGTGCGTCGTCTCGCGCGCATGGGCTCGATCCTCGATGGCGCACCGGGCGACGATTCACCCGCCGCGACCGCGATGCGCGCCAGCCTGCGCGAGACCGGCGTGACGCCGCAACACTGCCGCGACGTACTGCGCGCCTTTACGCTCGACGCGACCAAGAAGCGGTACCGCGACTGGGACGATCTGATGGAGTATTGCCGCTATTCGGCGTCGCCGGTGGGGAGGCAAGTACTGGATTTGCACGGCGAGGATCGTGCCAATTGGCCGGCGAACGACGCATTGTGCTCCGCGCTCCAGGTATTAAATCATCTACAAGATTGCGGTGACGACTACCGGAATCTTGATCGGGTTTATCTGCCGGAGCCCGCTCTCGTCGCCGCCGGCGCGTCGATCGAGGAGCTGCGTGGCGCGAAAATGAGTCCCGGCATGACCAGGGTGAAGCTTCAACTCCTCGACGGCTGCGACCGGTTGATCGCGGAGGCGCGGCGCTTTCCCGCAGGCGTCAAAAGCTGGGGCCTGCGTTGTGAGGTTGCCGCCATCGTCGAATTGGCATCGCGACTTGCCGCGCATCTGCGCGCGGGCGATCCGCTGGCAACGCGAGTGAAATTGAGCAAGGCCGATTTCGCCGCCGCGCTGTTGCTCGGCACTTGGCGAGGCACCGTCGGATGACAGCGCTCGCCGAAACCTCGCCCGAAGCGTTTAAGGCGCAAATTCGCGAGAAGGTCCAAGCCGCCGGGTCGTCCTTTTATTGGGCAATGCGGCTGCTGCCGCCCGATCGGCGCGACGCCATGTTCGCGGTCTATGCCTATTGCCGCGAGGTCGACGATATTGTCGACAGCAAGGACACGCCCGATGTCAAACAGACGGGACTGGCGGCATGGCGCGCCGAGGTCGCGGCGATCTACGACGGCAAGCCGAAGACGCCGCTCGGCACGGTGTTGGCGGGTATCGTCGGCCGCTATCAGCTGCGGCAGTCGGATTTTCTCGACATTATCGACGGCATGGAGATGGACGCGGTGCAGGACATTCGCGCGCCCAGCATGGCCGACCTCGATCTCTACTGTGACCGCGTCGCCAGCGCGGTCGGGCGTCTGTCAGTGCATATTTTCGGCGACGACCGTCCCGCCGCCATACAGGTCGCGCATCATCTCGGCCGGGCGTTGCAACTCACCAACATCTTGCGCGACCTGGTCGAGGACGGCGATCGGGGACGGCTCTATCTACCGAGGGACCTGCTCAAAGCGCACGGCATTGAGGAGACCGAGCCGACGACTGTGTTGCGCAATGCGGCGCTCGGTCGCGTGTGCCAGGATCTCGCCAGGGTCGCCGACCAACATTTCGACGCTGCCGCCGGGGCGATGCGGCAATGCTCGCGCCACGCCATGCGGCCGGCGGCCGTGATGCGCGCCGTCTATCAGGAATTGCTGCGCCGTCTGCGCCGGGAAGGCTGGCGCAACCTCGCGGTGGCGGTGAAAGTTCCGAACAGCGTCAAACTGCTACTCGCCTTACGCTACGGGCTGCTGTGACGCGACCCACGCACGTTCATATCGTCGGCGCGGGCATGGCCGGCCTCGCCGCCGCCGTGCGTCTTTCGGCGACCGGGATCGGCATCACACTGCACGAAGCGGCGCCGCACGCGGGCGGGCGGTGCCGGTCTTATCTCGACACCACGCTCGGCACTCGCATCGACAATGGCAACCATCTGCTCGTCGCCGGCAACAAATCGGCGATGGCCTATCTCGACGCCATCGGCGCGCGTGGCACCCTGACTGGCGAGACCGAGGCGCGCTACGCCTTTCTCGACGTCTTGAGCGGCGAGCGCTGGAATTTTCGCCCCAATGCGGGACGCGTGCCGTGGTGGTTGTTGCTGCCGTCACGGCGTATTCCGGGCGTGCGCCTCATGGATTATTTCCAAGGCGCACGGCTAATGCGCGCGAGCGAGGGCGAACACGTCACCGATTTGCTGCTGTCCGGCACAACAATCTATCGTCGTCTATGGCAACCGCTGGCGACCGCTGCGCTCAACACCGAACCCGAACACGGCTCGGCGCAGTTGTTGGCCCGGGTGCTCGCCGAGACGTTCGGCGCGGGCGGCGCGGCCTGCCGGCCTTTGGTCTTGCGGGAAGGTTTGTCGGAGAGCCTGGTCGATCCGGCGCTGGCCATTTTGGCAAAGCGCGGCGTCTCAGTTCGGTTCGGTCGTCTGCTGCGCGCCATCGACAGGAGCAGCCACCGGATCGACATCCTCCATTTCGAGGATGGCGACGAAGCAATCGGGGCCGATCAGGCCGTGGTGCTCGCGGTGCCGCCTCCGATGGCGTCGCGCTTGTTGCCGGAGATCTCCGTGCCAGACGAATTCCGCGCCATCCTTAATGCGCATTTCCTGGCCGCCGCGCCGGACGCGTCGCCACCGTTTGTCGGACTGATCGGCGGCACTGCGGAATGGGTGTTCCGCAAGCGCGAGGTGCTGTCGGTGACGGTCAGCGCAGCCGACCGTTTCATGGAAACGCCGGCGGCGGAGATGGCGCCGCTGCTGTGGCGCGACGTTTGCGCCGCCTACGGGATGGGGGACGCTTCGATGCCGCGCTGGCAGATTGTCAAGGAACGCCGCGCCACCTTCGCCGCCACGCCCGAGCAGCAACGCAAGCGCCCGCCTGCGCGGTTACGCTGGAGCAATCTCGTGCTGGCCGGCGACTGGATCGACACGGGGTTGCCGGCGACCATCGAGGGCGCAATCCGCTCAGGCTTTGTCGCGGCGGAATTGCTGTCGACCGGCGACGCCAGCAATTAGCCCCAACTACGACCTAGCGCATCGAACCAGCGGCGGCTCGAAATTTGCGTAAATGCCCGCAACGGAAATACCATCAATATACATGTCCGACGTAACCACCATCGAGGGCACCGATCTCGACAACGCCGTGGCGCGGGCCACCGAGGCATTGCTGGCGTTGCAACAGCCCGACGGGCATTGGATTTTCGAGCTCGAGGCCGACGCCACTATTCCAGCGGAATATATCCTGCTGCAGCACTATCTCGACGAGATCGTGCCGGCGGAACAGGAAGAGCTGGCGCGATATCTGCGCGCGATCCAGGGCGAGCATGGCGGCTGGCCGCTGTTCCACGGCGGGGCATTCGACATGTCGGCGAGCGTGAAGGCGTATTTCGCGCTCAAGGCCGTTGGCGATTCAATCCATGCGCCGCACATGGCGCGCGCGCGCGCGGCGATCCTCGAGCGGGGCGGCGCGGCGCGCACCAATGTCTTCACGCGGGTCATGCTGGCGCTTTTCGGCGAGATCGGCTGGGGCGGCGTGCCGGTGATGCCGGTCGAGATCATGCTGTTGCCGCGCTGGTTCCCGTTCCATCTGACAAAAATTTCGTACTGGTCGCGCACCGTCATCGTGCCGCTGCTGGTGCTGATGGCGAAAAAGCCGCGCGCCATCAATCCGCGCGGTGTCCACATTCCCGAACTGTTCGTGCCCGGCAGCCAGGCCAATCCGCCGCGCGCCGGCGGCTCCGTCTGGGCGACTTTGTTCAACGGTCTCGACGATGTGCTGCGCCTCGTCGAAAACCGAATGCCGAAGCGCAGCCGCGCGCGCGCGATCGGCGCAGCGGTCGCTTTCGTCAGCGAGCGGCTCAACGGCGAGGACGGGCTTGGCGCGATTTTCCCAGCAATGGCGAACGCGGTGATGATGTTCGAATGTCTCGGCACGCCGAAAAACGATCCGCGCCTCATCACCGCGAAGCACGCGATCAGGAAGCTGCTCACCACCGATCCCGAGCGGCGCTATTGCCAGCCGTGCGTCTCGCCGGTGTGGGACACCGGGCTCGCGGCGCATGCGCTGCTGGAGACCGGCGGCAACGCGGCGCGGGTCGCGGTACATCGCGGCCTCGACTGGCTGGTTGGCAAGCAGGAACTGTCCGTGCTCGGCGACTGGGCCGCGACGCGTCCCGGTGTGCGGCCGGGCGGCTGGGCATTCCAATATGCCAATCCGCATTATCCCGATGTCGACGACACCGCCGTGGTGGCGATGGCGCTCGACCGCTTCGACCGCGCCGCCTATCGCGAGCCGATCGCGCGCGCGGCGGAATGGATCGACGGCATGCAAAGCCGCAACGGCGGCTGGGGTGCGTTCGACGCGGACAACGAATATTACTATCTCAACTACATTCCGTTCGCCGATCACGGCGCGCTGCTCGATCCGCCGACCGCGGACGTGTCGGCGCGCTGCGTCGGTTTCCTCGGCCAGATTGAGCCGGACGACGACCAGGTGTTCGCACGCGGCGTCGAGTATCTGCTGCGCGAGCAGGAGCCGGACGGTTCCTGGTTCGGCCGCTGGGGCACGAATTACATCTACGGCACCTGGTCGGCGCTGTGCGCGTTGCAGCGCGCTGGCGTGAAAAAGGAAGCGCCGGCGATGCGCCGCGCCGTTTCATGGCTCTTGTCGAAGCAGCGCGGTGACGGCGGCTGGGGCGAGGATGGCGCCTCCTATGGGGGGAACGAGCCGCGCGGCGAGGGCAAGGAAAGCACGGCATCGCAGACCGCGTGGGCGGTGCTCGGGCTGATCGCGGCGGGCGAGGGCGCGAATCCGGCCGTGGCGCGCGGCGTCGCGTATCTGCTGGCGGCTCAGCGGCCGCATGGACTCTGGGATGAAGAGTGGTTCACGGCGGTCGGGTTTCCGCGCGTGTTTTATTTGCGCTATCACGGCTACCGGGCCTATTTCCCGCTATGGGCGCTCGCGCGCTATCGTAATGTACAGCGCGGCGTCGATTGCTCGCGGTGGGGAATGTGACCAGCTACGCGATCACCGGCCTCGAGGCCGAAGCCAAAATCGCGCGCCGCGCCGGCATTCGCGCCGTGGTCATTGGCGGTGGCCGTGAGCGCCGCGCCGCCGCGCTGACGCGCGCCATCGCCGAAGGCGCAACCGGTTTCATCAGTTTCGGCATTGCCGGCGGGCTCGATCCGCGTCTCCGGCCCGGCGCGGTGCTGTTGCCCGAAATGGTGCATAGCGAGGCGGGCGAAAGCTACCCGGTCGATGTCGAATGGAGGCGCCTTATGATCGCCCGGATACCGGATGGGATCGGCGGGAGCCTCTACGGGGCGGAAACCGTCGTCGCGACGGCGCGCGAGAAGCGCGCGCTGTTCGATCGCACCAAGTCAATCGCAGTCGATCTCGAAAGTGCCGCGGTCGCCAGCGCCGCCGCGACATCGGGGATTCCGTTCATCGTCTTGCGCACCGTCGCCGATCCCGCCCATCGCTCGCTGCCGCGTGCGGCGGTCAAGGGCCTCACCGGCGAGGGCAAGGTCGCGTTCGGCGCCGTCTTCGGCCATTTGGCGCGGCGGCCCCATCAATTGCCGGCGCTGCTGTTCATCGCGGTGGACACGCGCAAGGCGCTGGCCGCTATCCACGTCGCCGCCCCCGCCGTGCGGCGGTAGGTCTCGCGGGGACGCCGCGCGCGAATCCCCGCTATAACAACGCCATGAGTTCGTCCGACCTCGCGTTGGAATCCGCTGTCAGCCGCGCCGAGCTTCGCACCGTCTATATCGCCCTCATGATGGTGATCGGGCTCGGCGCGCTCGACCAGAGCATCGTCGCGACCGCGCTGCCGCGCATTGTCGGCGATCTCGGCGGCATCACGCGCCTGTCTTGGGTGGTGACGGCCTACGTCCTGACCTCGACCGCCACCATGCCGCTCTACGGCAAGCTCAGCGACCAGTACGGCCGAAAGCCGATGATCTATGTCGCGGTTGGCGTGTTCCTGCTCGGCTCGGCGCTGAGCGGCCTCGCGCACAGCATGACGCAACTTATCCTCTATCGCGCGGTGCAGGGATTGGGCGCGGGCGGTTTCCTGCCGCTGGCGCAGATCACCATCGGCGACCTGGTCTCGATGCGTCAACGTGGCCGCTACCAGGGCCTGTTCGCGTCGATCTTCGCCGTCAGTTCCGTCGCCGGGCCGGTGCTCGGCGGCGTCATCACCGACTGGCTGTCGTGGCATTGGATTTTCTACGTCAACATTCCGTTCGGCGCGGCGGCGTTGGGCATGATCGCGATCGCGCTGAACCGACCACAGGTGCGGCGCGGCCGCCGGATCGATTATTGGGGCGCGATCCTGCTGACAGCGGCGACCACGATGCTGCTTCTGTGCCTGAGCCTTGGCGGCAATTCGTATTCCTGGGGCTCGCCGGAGATCCTGGCCTTCGCCGCGGCGACGATCATCACCGCAATTCTGTTCATCGTCCGCGAGCGTCTCGCGCCGGAGCCGATCCTGCCGCTGCATCTGTTCGGCAACAAAGTCTTCGTCATTGCCTGCCTGGTCCTTAGCCTTACCTTCATGGGGATGATGGGAGCCGGCACGTTCTTTCCGGTGTTCTTCCAGCTCGTGCTCGGCGTCGCGCCGGCGAATTCTGGCCTGCTCAGCGGGCCGTTCATGCTCGGCATCGTGTTCTCGTCGTCGATCGGCGGACGGATGGTGGCGCGGACGGGGCGCTACAAGCCGTTCCAGATCGTCGGGGTGAGCACGGCGCTGTGCGCCTACATCGCGCTGACGGCCGGGGCGTGGCTCGGCGGCGGCATCCTCGCCATCGAGCCGGCGCTGGTCTTCCTTGGGCTTGGCCTGGGACTGGTGACACCGAACATGACGATTGCGGTGCAAAACGCGCTCGGCCGCGAGGATATGGGCGTCGGCACCGCGACCTCGGCCTTCTTCCGCTCGCTCGGAGGCGTGATCGGGGTGGCGGGGTCGGGTGCGATCATGTCGGCTCAACTCCGCGCCCAGCTTGCGCTCGGCCCCAACCAGGACGTCAGCGAGGCCCTCAAGGGCGGGCTGGAGCAGTTGCGGGCGCTGTCGGGCGGCGCCCACGAGACGGCTGTTGCGATTTATCGTCACGCGCTCGCCATGACCTTCCTCGCCGATGTGTTCGTGATTGGCGCCGCGCTGCTCGTGCTATTCTTTCTGCCGGAATTGCCTCTGCGCTCGTTCCGTGGGCAACCGCTTCCGCCTAAGTCGGTCGAAACCGAATGACCGATCGTCGTATGCCTAAAAATTAGGCAAGTAGCCTGTTTTCCCGGCGCGGGAAAGCCGCTAGGTTCGGCAAAACGACGAGGCGGGACTGGCACGGCTCATGCTTCAGGGGAACCTGAGGGCCTGGCGGTTGGCGTCGGGCCAGGGGATTCCTTTCAGGCAGGTCGCGGATGAAAAAAATCGAAGCAATTATCAAGCCTTTCAAGCTCGACGAGGTGAAGGAAGCCCTTCACGAGGTCGGGATTCAGGGCATCACCGTCACCGAGGCCAAGGGCTTCGGACGGCAGAAAGGCCACACCGAGCTTTATCGCGGCGCGGAATACGTCGTCGATTTTCTGCCTAAGGTGAAGATCGAAGTGGTCATGGACGATTCGCTGCTCGAGCGTGCCATCGAGGCGATCCAGCAATCGGCGCATACCGGGCGGATCGGCGACGGTAAGATTTTCGTGACGAATGTCGAGGAGGCGATCCGCATCCGTACTGGCGAGCGGGGCAAGGACGCGATCTGATCGCAGGTAGCGGTGCCGGCGCCGAAAACGGTTGGCGCGGCCGACGACAATACGGGTATGAATCAAGCGGTAAGCGCGAGGGGTGCGAAACCGCCGCGGCGGTTTCGGGGGGCTTCAACAAAACGAGATCGAACGATAGGAAAGAGACGATGTCCGACATTGATGATGTAATGAAGATGATCAAGGAACACGACGTGAAGTACGTCGATTTCCGCTTTACCGATCCGCGCGGCAAGTGGCAGCACCTGGCGCACCACATCCGCACCATCACGCCCGACTTTCTCGCCGGCGGCGTCATGTTCGACGGCTCATCGATCGCCGGGTGGAAGGCGATCAACGACAGCGACATGGTGCTGATGCCGGACTGTAAGACCGCGGTGCTCGACCCGTTCGCGGCGCAGACCTCGCTGGTGATTTTCTGCGACGTGCACGAGCCCGGCACCGGCCAACCCTACGGCCGTGACCCGCGCTCCATCGCCAAGAAGGCCGAGGCCTACCTGAAATCGTCGGGCATCGGCGACGTCGCGTATTTCGGCCCCGAGGCGGAGTTCTTCATCTTCGACCAGGTCCGCTACAAGAACGCGATGAACATGTCGTATTACGAGATCGAATCCGATGAGGGTCCGTACTCGAGCGACTTGAAGCTGCCGGACGGCAATAGCGGGCACCGCCCGCCGATCAAGGGCGGGTATTTCCCGGTCCCGCCGGTCGACGCGCAGGCCGATATTCGAGCCGAGATGCTGTCGGTGATGTCCGAGATGGGCCTCAAGGTCGAGAAGCATCATCACGAAGTCGCGCCGTCGCAGGCCGAACTCGGCGCCGAGTTCGACACACTGACGAAGACCGCCGACGGCATGCAGATCTACAAGTATGTCGCGCAGATGGTGGCGGCGCAGTACGGCAAGACAGTCACTTTCATGCCAAAGCCGATCAAGGGCGACAACGGCTCGGGCATGCATGTTCACCAGTCGGTGTGGAAGGCGGAGAAACCGCTGTTCGCGGGCTCGGGCTACGCCGACCTCAGCGATTTCGCGCTCTACTATATCGGCGGCATCATCAAGCACGCCAAGGCGATCAACGCCTTCACCAACCCGACCACCAACAGCTACAAGCGCCTGATCCCCGGGTTCGAGGCGCCGGTGCTCCTGGCCTATTCGTCGAAGAACCGCTCGGCGTCTTGCCGCATCCCCTTCGTGTCGAGCCCCAAGGCGAAACGCGTCGAAGTGCGGTTCCCCGATCCGGCCGCCAACCCCTATCTCGGCTTCGCCGCGATGCTGATGGCGGGGATCGACGGCGTGCAGAACAAGATTCATCCCGGCGACGCGATGGACAAGAATCTGTACGACTTGCCGCCCGAGGAATTGAAGGACGTGCCGACCGTCTGCGGATCCTTGCGCGAGGCGGTCGAGAATCTCCGCGCCAACCACGCGTTCCTGACGCGCGGCGACGTGTTCTCGGCGGATTTCATCGAGAGTTACATCGAGCTCAAATACGAGGAAATCCACAAGTTCGAGCACACCCCGCACCCGATCGAGTTCGAGATGTATTACAGCGTCTGATCGAACGCTGGTTTTCGTCGTCTACAGCGCCCCGGCCCGGCCGGGGCGTTTGTTTTCGGGGAAAATGGATTGACCAAGAAAACCGGCTCATCCCTAACCAAACCCGCCGCTATTCACTTTACCCGGTGCTATGCTATGACACGCGGCTTCGCGGCGGGCGTGGCGGAATTGGCAGACGCACCAGGTTTAGGTCCTGGCGCCGCAAGGCATGGGGGTTCAAATCCCTCCGCCCGCACCAATTTTTTCCTACCGCATGGGCTCGACAGGAATGCAAGTCACTGAAACGTCAACCGACGGCCTGAAGCACGAATTCAAGATCGTTATTCCCGCCGCCGACATCACCGAACGCATCGACAAGCGGCTCATCGAGATCGGCCAGCAGACGAGGCTGCCCGGCTTCCGTCCGGGCAAGGCGCCGATGTCCGTCCTCAAGACGCGGTTCCTTCCCCATGTCCGCGGTGAGGTCGTGCAGGACGCGGTCAACCAGGGCGCCGACGAGGCGCTAAAGGACCGCAACCTGCGGCCGGCGCTTCAACCCAAAGTCGAGATCACCGCGTTCGACGAGGGCAAGGACCTCGAATACACGCTGGCGGTCGAGGCCCTGCCCGAGATCGAGCCGATGGACTTCACCACGATCGCGCTCGAGCGGTGGAAGCCGCAAGTCCCCGACAACGAGGTCGAGGAATCGCTGAAGCGTCTGGCTGACCGTCAGCGCAAGGACGAGAAAGTGGATCGCGAGACGGCGAAGGGCGATCTCGTGGTGATCGACTTCAAGGGCGAGATCGACGGCAAGGAATTTCCCGGTGGCGCCGCGAGCGATTATCGGCTCGAGATTGGCTCGGGCGGCTTCATCCCCGGCTTCGAAGATCAGCTCGAAGGCGCCAAGGCGGGCGAGGAGCGCACCGTTAACGTCACGTTCCCGGCGGATTACGGCGTCGCCGACCTGTCCGGCAAGCCCGCCAAGTTCGCCGTGACCGTTAAAGAAGTACGCGCGTTTCAGGATCAGCCGATCGACAACAGCCTCGCCGAAGCGTTGGGCATGGAAAACATCGACGAGCTGCGCAAGATGGTGAAGGAGCAGAACGAGCGCCAATACGGCGACCTCGCGCGGCAGCGGCTGAAGCGCCAGCTCCTCGACCAACTCGCCAAGGGCCACTCTTTCCCGGTGCCGCCCGGCATGGTCGATGGCGAGTTCGAGACGATCTGGAAACAATATGAGTTCCAGCGCGAGCGCGCCAAGGAGAGCGGCGTCACCGACTATAACGAGGGCAAATCGGACGATCAGGTCCGCGCCGAGTTCCATGCCATGGCGGAGCGCCGGGTCAGGCTCGGCTTGCTCCTTTCGGAAGTTGCGCGGCGACACAATATCAGTGTGACGCAGGATGAGATCAACCAGGCGCTGGTGGCGGAGGCACGCCGCTTCCCGGGTCAGGAGCGCAAGGTGGTGGAGTATTACAGGAACGAGCCCGGCGCGATCGAAGGCCTGCGGGCGCCGATCCTCGAGAACAAGGTGGTCGACCATATTCTCGGCTCGGCGAAAGTGAGCGAACGCACGGTGCCGGCGGCCGACCTGGTCGCCGCGGAAGAAGAGGACGCGAAGGGACACGATCATGGAGCCGAATAAAATTTACATGAATACCCTGGTCCCGATGGTGGTCGAGCAGACCAACCGCGGCGAGCGGGCGTTCGACATCTATTCCCGGCTCTTGAAGGAGCGCATCATTTTCTTGGTCGGGCCGGTGGACGACAATGTCGCCAGCCTGGTCTGCGCCCAGCTCCTGTTCCTCGAAGCCGACAATCCGGCCAAGGACGTCAACTTCTACATCAATTCGCCCGGCGGTGTGGTCAGTTCCGGCCTCGCGATCTATGACACGATGCAATATATCCGCCCCGACGTGGCGACGATATGCATCGGTCAGGCGGCCTCGATGGGCTCGCTGCTGCTGACCGCCGGCGCCAAGGGCAAGCGGTTCTGCCTGCCGAACTCGCGCGTCATGGTGCATCAGCCCTCGGGCGGCGCTCAGGGGCAGGTTACCGACATCGAGATTCAGGCGCGGGAGATGATTAATACCCGCAAGCGTCTCAACGAGATTTATGTCCGACACACCGGCCAGAACTACGACGCCATCGCCACCGCTCTCGAGCGCGACAATTTCATGTCGCCGGAAGAGGCAAAGGCGTTCGGCCTGATCGACGACGTCATGTTTTCCCGCCCCGCCACCGCGGAAGAAACCAAAACAAAGCTCTAGTGGTCTTCGGCGTAAATCCGGCCGCCAACAAATTCTACCGCCGGGGGTTAACACTTTGGCGGGCAATAACCATACTTTGTCCGATGGTTCGCCCAACTATTTGTTGCCCAAGGGCCGAAACGATGTTGAAATCCACAGTTGCGTCTGCCGATCCGCGGGGGAATACCGTTGGAACGGGTAGGATGCACGGTTCGACGGGGTGCCCATGACTAAAGCGAGCAGCGGCGATTCCAAGAACACCCTCTACTGTTCTTTCTGCGGGAAGAGTCAGCACGAGGTCCGCAAGCTCATTGCCGGCCCGACCGTGTTCATCTGCGATGAATGCGTCGAGCTCTGCATGGACATCATCCGCGAAGAGCATCGCACCACGCTGGTCAAATCGCGTGACGGCGTGCCAACGCCCCGCGACATCTGCAAGGTGCTCGACGACTATGTGATCGGGCAGGGTCACGCCAAGCGCGTCCTGTCGGTCGCGGTGCACAACCACTACAAGCGGCTCGCCCACGGCGCCAAGAACAACGAAGTCGAGATCGCCAAGTCGAACATCCTGCTGGTCGGCCCGACCGGCTCGGGCAAGACCCTGTTGGCGCAGACCCTGGCGCGCATCATCGACGTGCCGTTCACGATGGCCGACGCCACCACGCTGACGGAAGCGGGCTATGTCGGCGAGGACGTCGAGAACATCATCCTGAAGCTGTTGCAGGCTGCCGACTACAATGTCGAGCGCGCGCAACGCGGCATCGTCTATATCGACGAGGTCGACAAGATCAGCCGCAAATCCGACAACCCGTCGATCACCCGCGACGTGTCGGGCGAGGGCGTGCAACAGGCGCTCTTGAAGATCATGGAAGGCACGATCGCTTCGGTCCCACCACAGGGCGGTCGCAAGCATCCGCAGCAGGAATTCCTCCAGGTCGACACGACGAACATCCTGTTCATTTGCGGCGGCGCGTTCGCCGGTCTCGAAAAGCTGATCTCGCAGCGCCGCCAGGGCACTTCCATCGGCTTTGGCGCCGAAGTGCGCGGGCCAGAGGAACGCAAGACCGGCGAAGTGTTGAAAGATCTGGAGCCGGAAGATCTGCTTAAGTTTGGATTGATCCCCGAGTTCGTGGGACGCTTGCCTGTGGTTGCGACGCTCGACGATCTCGACGAGAGCGCGCTAGTCGACATTCTGACCAAGCCGAAGAACGCGCTAGTGAAACAGTACCAGCGCCTGTTCGATATGGAAGACGTCCGCCTCGAATTCAACGACGAGGCGATGAAGGCGATCGCCCACAAGGCGATCCTACGCAAGACCGGCGCGCGCGGCCTGCGCTCGATCATGGAAGCGATCCTGCTCGAACCGATGTTCGATCTGCCCGGCCTCGACGGCGTGACCGGCATGGTGATCAACCGTGAGGTGGTGGAAGGGCGCGCGCAACCACTCTACATCTACTCCGATCGCCGCGGCGACGTCGGCACGCCAGCCTAGGATCACCGTACGGCCTGATTCGGCGCGCCGCGCAAGGCGGTGGATTTCCTACAAGCTTAATCTTGAATATAGGACGAACTGTGCCACCTTATTGTGGCTGTCCGCCTTTTCGGCCGGCAGCCCGAGATTGCGAGGTGTCATGTACGAGCTTCCCCGGGGTACTTTGTTTCCGGTATTGCCGCTCAGGGATATCGTCGTTTTTCCGCATATGATCGTGCCCCTGTTCGTCGGGCGTGAGAAATCCGTGCGCGCGCTCGAAGACGTGATGAAGGACGACAAGCAGATTCTGCTCGTCACCCAAAAGAACGCGGAGCAGAACGAGCCCACGACAGGCGATCTGTTTACCGTCGGCACCATCGGCACGGTGCTGCAGCTGCTGAAGCTTCCCGACGGCACCGTCAAGGTGCTGGTCGAGGGCAGCAACCGCGCGCGCATTCTGCGCTTTGCCGAGAACCCGTCATTCTTCCAGGCGTTCGCCGAGCCGCTCAAGGAGCAGCCCGGCCAGAACCAGGAGCTCGAGGCCCTGGCGCGCACCGCCGTTACTCAGTTCGAGCAGTACATCAAGCTCAACAAGAAGATTCCGCCCGAGGTGCTGGTCTCGATCAACCAGATCGACGATCCGTCGAAGCTCGCGGACACGCTGGCGTCGCACTTGGCGCTGAAGATCCCCGAGAAGCAGGAAATCCTCGAGGCCGATTCCGTCGCCGCGCGGCTCGAGAAGATTTTCGGCTACATGGAGAGCGAGATCGGCGTCCTTCAGGTCGAGAAGCGCATCCGCAGTCGCGTCAAGCGCCAGATGGAGAAGACCCAGCGCGAGTACTATCTCAACGAACAGCTCAAAGCGATTCAGAAGGAGCTGGGTGAGGGCGAAGAGGGCAAGGACGAACTCGGCGAACTCGAGCAACGCATCAACAAGACCAAGTTGTCGAAAGAGGCGCGCGAGAAGGCCCTGACCGAGGTGCGCAAGCTGCGCACCATGTCGCCGATGTCAGCCGAAGCCACCGTGGTGCGCAACTATCTCGATTGGATCCTGTCGATCCCGTGGCAGAAGCGCAGCAAGGTGAAGCGCGACATCGCCGCCGCCGAGAAGGTGCTCGACGCCGATCATTTCGGGCTCGAAAAGGTCAAGGAGCGCATCCTCGAATATCTCGCGGTGCAACAGCGCGTGCATAAGATCAAAGGCCCTATCCTGTGCCTGGTCGGCCCGCCGGGCGTTGGCAAGACGTCGCTCGGCAAATCGATCGCGCGCGCCACGGGGCGCAACTTTGTGCGCATGTCGCTTGGTGGCGTGAGGGACGAGGCCGAGGTGCGCGGCCATCGCCGGACTTATATCGGGTCGATGCCCGGCAAGATCATTCAGGGCATGAAGAAGGCGAAGACCTCGAACCCGCTATTCCTGCTGGACGAAATCGACAAGCTCGGCACCGATTGGCGCGGCGATCCGACGTCGGCGCTGCTCGAGGTCCTTGATCCAGAGCAGAATTCGACCTTCAACGATCATTATCTCGAGGTCGATTACGACCTGTCGGATGTGATGTTCGTGACCACGGCCAACACGCTGCGCATGCCGCAGCCGCTGATGGACCGCATGGAGATCATCCGTCTCCCCGGCTATACCGAGGACGAGAAGGTCGAAATCGCGAAGCGTCACCTCATCCCAAAACAGGTGTCGCAGCACGGCCTCAAGAAGAACGAATGGTCGATCACCGACGACGCGTTGCGCGACGTGATCCGCTACTACACGCGGGAAGCGGGAGTGCGCAATCTCGAGCGCGAAATCGCCAACCTGACGCGAAAGGCGATCAAGGAGCTTCTGATGAAGAAGCTCGACAAGATCGCGGTGACGCGCCGCAACCTCGAGAAATTCGCCGGCGTGCGGAAATTCCGCTTCGGTGAGGTCGAGGAAACCGATCTGGTCGGCGTCACGACCGGCCTTGCGTGGACCGAAGTCGGCGGCGAGCTTTTGTCGATCGAAGCGGTCACCGTCCCCGGCAAGGGCAGGGTGACGGCGACCGGCAAGCTCGGCGACGTGATGAAGGAGTCGGTGCAGGCCGCGGAAAGCTACGTCAAATCGCGTAGCCACGTGTTTGGCATTTCGCCGACCATGTTCGAGCGCAAGGATATCCACGTCCACGTGCCCGAGGGCGCCACGCCCAAGGACGGGCCGTCGGCCGGCGTCGCGATGGTCACCTCGATCGTATCGGTGTTGAGCGGCATTCCGGTGCGGCGCGACATCGCCATGACGGGTGAGATCACGCTGCGCGGCCGCGTCTTGCCGATCGGCGGTCTCAAGGAGAAGTTGCTGGCGGCGTTGCGCGGCGGGCTCAAGAGCGTCTTGATCCCGAAGGAGAATGAAAAGGATTTGGCCGAAATCCCCGACAATGTGAAGCGCGGCCTGACCATCATTCCCGTCGGCACGGTGGACGAATTGTTGCTGCACGCACTGACCAAGAAGCTGGTGCCGATCGAGTGGAAAGACGATGCGGACGATCGCGCCGTCATTCCGCCGAAGAGCGAAACCGGCGACGATCAGCCGGGTGTGGTCACGCATTGATCTGAATTGTGGCGGCGCGTTCGAGTCGATAAAGGCTCGGCGCGCCGTCCTTCACGATTGACGCGGCGAAGATCGCCGATCTAGATTTCTCCCGCCCGGCGCGCAAAACGGCCGGAGCGATTCCCGCCAACCAGCCGATGGGGGCTCTATTGAACAAAGTCGAACTCGTGGACGCGGTCTCGGCAGCTTCCGGTCTTGCTAAAAACGATGCCGCAAAAGCCGTCGAGGCGGTGCTCGATTCGATCACCGCCGAACTGCGCAAGGGCGAGGAAGTGCGCCTCGTCGGCTTCGGCACGTTCCTTGTCACCCAGCGCGCTGCGTCCGAGGGACGCAATCCGCGCACCGGCGAGCCGGTTCACATCCCGGCGTCGAAGCAGCCGAAATTCCGGGCCGGCAAGGGTCTCAAGGAAGAATTAAATAAATAGCGGCTAGCGCGCGGCGCGTTGGTCGCGCGCGCTCAATTCTTTCAAATAAGCGATCACGTCCCGCCGCGTGTTGGCGTCGAGGACGCGGATCGGCATTTTCGCGCCTGGTACCAGCGCCTGCGGATCGGCCAGCCACTTGTCGAGATTGTCGATGCCCCAGACCAGCTTCGACTGTTTCAGTGCCGGCGAATAAGGATAGTCCCGCGCGGTTCCGGCCTCGCGGCCGAACACGCCGCCGAGCATCGGCCCCGCCATGTTGCGGCCCGGCGCGTGACAGGCGGCGCAGCGCTCGGCGAACAGCGCCTGGCCGCGGTTGGCGTCGGGCGGCGTGCCGGGGTCGAACCGCGACAATTCCTGGATGTCGCTCGGCTCGGCCGCGGGGAAAAATGTGTAGGACAGGGTGATGTTGGCGAGGTCGGCGGCATTACCGTCTTTGGCCAACGCCGGATCGACGTAAAAGTCGACCGGCATCTTCGCTTCCTCGCCGGGCGCCAGGCGCTCATCGCTGAAACAGAAACACTGGACCTTGTTGAAATACGGCCCCGCCTTGGTCGGCGTGACGTTGAAGGTAGCGTGCGCGACAATCGGTTTGTTGCTGAGATTCTTGGCATAGAAGAAGACGAGCTTTTCCTCGCCGAGATGAAGCGTCACATGCTGTTGCAGCGGCTTGAACGCCCAGGGCAGGCCGTCCGCCACCTGGGCGTCGAAGCTCACCGTCACCATGCGCGCGGATGGCACAGCCGTGTCGGCGACGACGCGCTGGGTCGTCCCGCCATAGCCGGTCGCCTCGCAGAACAGGCGATACAGCGTGACCGAATAACTCACCAGCACGCCCATGCCGGCGATTACGCACAGGAGCGGAACCAGAACGAGCAGGTTTTTGCGCGTCCGCCCCGTCAATGTCCGTTGCCGCCCATCTCATCGACATGGCGCATCTGCATCATGTCTGGTCCGGCGGCACCGATTTTCGCCACCTCGACCTGTGTCGTGATCGGCGGCGCATGCGCGAAGGTCAAGGTGACGCTGAAATGCTCGCCCCGCTTCAAGGGATGTTTGAGGCCCATCAGCATGATGTGGATGCCGCCCGGTTTGAGCTCGGCGTTCTTTCCCGGCGCGATGTCCACCGATTTAAGCTCGCGCATTTTCATCACGCCTTTTTCCATGCGGTCGACGTGAAGCATCGCCATGTCCGCGACCGGCGTCTCGACGCCTGTCAGCCTGTCGTCGCTCGCGCCTTTGTTGGTCAAGGTCAGATAGACGGCGCCGGTATCGGCGCCGGGCGGTGTCGCGCGCGCCCAGGCCGATTGCACCGTGATATCGCCGGAGGTTTGCGCGTGTGCCGCCGTCGCCGCCAATAACAGGGCGAAAGGGAGAAGCCAAAATCTCATGGCCGAATCCTACGCCCACTGTCTGCCCACGCCAACGCCCTGCGACATTTGTGCTATCTTGCCGGCAAGGGCGATTAGCTCAGCGGTAGAGCGCCTCGTTTACACCGAGGATGTCGGCGGTTCGATCCCGTCATCGCCCACCAAAAACCGCGTAGGAGGCACCATGCCCGGCTATCTGATCGCCAATCTCGATATCCATGATGCCGCGACCTACGACCAATACCGACAAAAGGTCGGCGCGGTGATCGCCCAATATGGCGGCCGTTTCATCGTACGTGGCGGGGCGACCGAGCCGGTCGAAGGCAAGCTTCCGTGGAAGCGCGTCGTGATGTTGGAGTTTCCAAGCTATGACGCGGTCCGCCGCTTCTATCACAGCAAGGAATATGCGCCACTGATCGCGCTCCGCGCCGGCGCGGCGAAATCCGATGTTATCCTGGTGGAAGGCTATAGCGGCTGAACGCAAAGGGAGGGAACGATGGTCAGAGTCAGCGTGCTTTATCCGAACAAGCAAGGCGGCAGGTTCGACATGGATTATTATCTGACGAAACACATGCCGATGGTTCGCGAAAAGCTCGGCGCCGCATTGAAAGGCGTCGCGGTGGAGCAGGGCATTTCCGGCATGGCGCCCAATTCCGCGCCAGAGTTCGTCACCATGTGCCATCTGCTGTTCGACAGCCGCGCCGCGCACGACGCCGCCGTCGCGCCGCATCAGGCGGCGCTGGTCGGCGACATTCCGAACTTCACCGATATCGAGCCGCGCTTCCAGTTCAGCGACGTGAAGCTGTAGGCGTCGCCCGCGTCACTTGTTCCGGTCGAGCTTCAGCAGCTTGCGGGCGTTGCCTTCGAAGATGGCATGACGCTCGAATGGCGACAGGTCGAGCCGGTCGACGATCTCGTTGGTCCAGCGGATATAGGCGGTGCCTTTCTCCGGGTCGAACGGCATGTCCGAGGCGTAGAGGCAGTGATCGACGCCGAAGAATTTAAGGCCGGTCTTGGTGCCTTCGAAGGCGCCGAACATCGCGGTGTCGGCATAGAAATTCTTGAAATAGTCGACCGGGCGCTTGCCCTTGGCCTTCATCTTGCGCACCAGCGGAAAGTAGTCCTCATCCGTGGTACGGGTGCCGAGCTGGTCCCAGCCCGGCCCGACGCGCCCTTCGAAATACGGCACCATGCCGCCCATATGATGGGTGATGATCTTGATGTTCGGGTGCTTGTCGAACAGACCGCCGAACACGAAATGCGCCATCGCAACGCTGGTCTCGTAGGGCCAGCCGAAGGTCCACCAGATCTCGTAATGGCTCTTTTTCTCGCCGATATAGTCGGCCATTTCGGGGCCGCGGATGGGGTGCATCCAGATCGGCAGGTCGTATTCCGCCATCAGGTCGAATAGCGGCTCGGTCTCCTTGGTGTAGACCGGGCGCCCGTTGATGTTGGTGTAAATCTGGACGCCGACCGCGCCGAGCTTGTCGATGGCGCGCCTCGCTTCCTTGACCGCGGCGTCAATGTCGTTCATCGGCAGGCAGGCGATGAAGCCGAGAAACCGGTCGGGGTATTTCGTCACGAGCGCGGCCTGCTCGTCATTGGCGATCTTGGCCAGTTCGGCCGCTTGTTTCGGCGTACAGAAATTCTCCACCGGCGGGCCGGACAGGCAGATCACCTGGGCATATTCGTCGAACATGTCCATCATGCGGAACCGGACGTCGAGATCGACGATCGACGGTACGTGGCGGACCCGATTGAACATGTCCTTGGCGTCGGGCAGGACCTCGACCATCCGGTCGTAAAACGGTCTCGGGAACAGATGGCAGAAAATGTCGAGCTTCATGGCGTGGTCCCGTAGATTTTTGGTTGAATTTGCCGTGGCATAACACCGACTCGGCCGCTTTGTTGCAAGGCCGAAAGTAGCCATGCTGCGGTGCAGGGCGAATGCTTGACTCCACAAGGAGCGCGGGTTACGAGAAGCCGTCGCGCTCGAGTGCCGAGGCGAGGTTTTTGGCTTGGGATTCGGGGGCGTAGCTCAGTTGGTTAGAGCGCCGGCCTGTCACGCCGGAGGTCGCGGGTTCGAGTCCCGTCGCTCCCGCCATCCGCGAGTGTTTTTCAGTGGAGTCGCGCGATGAACGAGTTGCTGCGCGGGTATTTGCCGATCCTGATCTTCCTCGTCATTGCCGGCGGTATGGCTGCCTTCATCGTGGTCCTGTCGCTGGTAGCGGCGAAGCAGAAACCTGATTCCGAAAAGCTCTCACCTTACGAATGCGGATTCGAGCCGTTCGCCGACGCGCGCAGCAGATTCGACGTACGGTTCTACTTGGTGGCCATCCTGTTCATCATTTTCGACCTCGAGGTCGCGTTCCTGTTTCCGTGGGCGGTGTCGCTCGCCCATATCGGCCTGTTCGGTTTCTTTTCCATGATCGTGTTCCTTGCCGTTCTGACCATCGGGTTTATTTATGAATGGCGGAAGGGAGCATTGGAATGGGAGTGACCGCGGAACAGGACGTCCTCCTCAAGCGCGCGCTCGGCGAGGTCGAAGACAAAGGTTTTCTGGTTGCCAAGCTCGACGATGTCGTGAACTGGGCACGGACAGGGTCGCTGTGGCCGATGACGTTTGGTTTGGCGTGCTGCGCCGTCGAAATGATGCATGTCATCGGCGCGCGCTACGATCTTGACCGGTTCGGCATTTTCCCGCGCGCGTCGCCGCGCCAGTCCGACCTGATGATCGTCGCCGGCACGCTGTGCAACAAAATGGCCCCCGCGCTGCGCAAGGTCTATGATCAGATGGCCGAGCCGCGCTGGGTGATCTCGATGGGTTCGTGCGCCAACGGCGGCGGCTACTATCACTATTCCTATTCCGTGGTGCGCGGCTGTGACCGGATCGTGCCGGTCGATATTTATGTCCCCGGCTGTCCGCCGACGGCCGAGGCGCTGCTCTACGGCGTCCTGCAACTCCAAAAGAAGATCAAACGCGAGCGCGTCTTCGCGCGCTGATAAAAGAGGCGATGGCTGAGACTTTACTGCAATCGGGGGAGATGGTTGCCGCCGCGATTCCCGGCGTTGTGATCGACAACTCGATCCGCAACGGTGAGGCGATCGTCACGGTGAAACGTGAATCCATCGTCCCGGTGTTGACCAAGCTGCGCGACGATCCGGCGCTGCGTTTCGAGGTGCTGCTCGATATTTCCGGCGTCGACTACCCCGACCGGCCGGAACGGTTCGAGGTCGTCTATCAGCTTCTGAGCCTGCGCAACAACAAGCGGGTCCGCGTGAAACTCGCCACCGACGAAGCGACGCCGGTTCCGTCGGTGACGGGCGTTTACAGCAGCGCGGGCTGGTACGAGCGCGAGGCCTGGGACCTGTACGGCATTTTCTTTTCCGATCATCCCGATCTGCGCCGCCTCCTCACCGATTACGGCTTCGAAGGCCATCCGATGCGGAAGGATTTTCCGCTGACGGGCTATGTCGAGGTGCGCTACGACGAGGAACAACGCCGCGTCGTCTACGAGCCTGTGAAGCTCAAGCAGGAATTCCGCAGCTTCGATTTCCTGTCGCCGTGGGAAGGCATGAACAACATCCTCCCGGGCGACGAAAAAGCCGGCGAGGCCAAGAAATGACCGACGCCGGCGATCTTCAGAATCAGATCAAGAACTTCACGATCAATTTCGGACCGCAGCATCCGGCCGCGCATGGCGTGCTGCGCCTGGTACTCGAGATGGATGGTGAAGTGGTGGAGCGCGCCGATCCGCATATCGGGCTCCTCCATCGCGGTACCGAAAAGCTGATCGAGTACAAGACCTATCTCCAGGCGCTGCCGTATTTCGACCGGCTCGATTATGTCTCGCCGATGTGCCAGGAGCATGCCTACGCGCTGGCAGTCGAAAAGCTGCTAGGCATCGAGGCGCCGCCTCGCGCGCAGTATATCCGCGTGCTGTTCGCCGAGATCACGCGCGTACTTAATCACCTGCTCGCCGTGCCGGCGATGGCGATGGATACAGGCGCGATTACGCCGTTCTTCTGGTATTTCGAGGAACGCGAAAAGCTGCTCGAGTTTCACGAGCGCGTCTCCGGCGCGCGCTTTCATGCCGCGTATTTCCGTCCCGGCGGCGTGCATCAGGACATGCCGGAAGGCCTGTGCGACGACATCATGGGTTTCACCGAGCAATTCCCGCAAAAGATCGACGATCTCGAGGAATTGCTGTCGGACAATCGCATCTTCAAGGAACGCACCGTCGATATCGGCATCATCAACGCCAAGGACGCGATGGATTGGGGCCTGTCGGGCCCGATGCTGCGCGGCTCGGGCATCGCCTGGGATTTGCGCAAGGCGCAGCCCTACGACGCCTACGCGGCGATGGAGTTCGACATTCCCATCGGTAAGCACGGCGATTCTTGGGACCGCTATCTCGTGCGCATCGAGGAGATGCGCCAGTCGATCAAGATCATCCGCCAGGCGATCGAGAAAATGCCACTCGGCCCGGTCGTGGTGAACAATCACAAGGTGACGCCGCCGAAGCGCGCCGAGATGAAACATTCGATGGAAGCGCTGATCCATCATTTCAAGCTCTACACCGAGGGCTATCACGTCCCGGCAGGCGAGACCTATACGGCGGTCGAGGCGCCGAAGGGCGAGTTCGGCGTCTATCTCGTCTCCGACGGCACCAACCGGCCTTATCGTTGTAAATTGCGGGCGCCGAGCTTTGCGTTCCTGCAAGCAACCGATTTCATGTGCAAGGGCCTCATGCTCGCCGATCTGGTGGCGACCATCGGTTCGATGGACATCGTGTTCGGGGAGATCGACCGGTGAGCGGCGCCGTCGATACGCGTCCGGTCGATCAGCCGGCGAGCTTCGAATTCACGCCGGAGAATCTGGCCAAGGCGAAAGCCGCCATCGCCAAATATCCGGCGGGGCGCCAACAGAGCGCGGTTCTGGCGCTGCTCGACCTGGCGCAGCGGCAGCATAACAACTGGTTGCCGCGCGCGGCGATGGATTACGTCGCGGGCCTGCTCGAGATTGCGCCGATCCGCGTCTACGAGGTCGCGACGTTCTACACCATGTTTCATCTGCGGCCGGTCGGGAAGCATCTCTTGCAGGTCTGCACCACGACGCCATGCTGGCTGCGTGGCTCGGACGAGGTCGTGAAGGCGTGCGAGAAAAAGCTCGGCATCGGCATGAACGAGACGACCGGCGACGGCAAGTTCACGCTGATCGAGGTCGAATGTCTCGGCGCCTGCGTCAACGCGCCGGTCATCCAGGTCAACGACGATTTCTACGAAGATTTGGACGGGCCGTCGACCGAGGCGCTGCTCGACGCGCTGGCGCAAGGCCGCAAGCCTCCCATCGGCTCGGTCAAACATCGCCAGGGTTCGGCGCCGGAAGGCGGCCAGACCACGCTCAAGGATGTGACTTTCGCGAAGGGCGCGACCTGATGCTCGCCGATAAAGACCGCGTCTTCACCAATCTCTACGGCCAGTTTGACTGGACGCTCAAAGGCGCGCAGGCGCGCGGCGATTGGGACGGCACCAAGGACTTGATCCTTAAGGGCCGCGACTGGCTGGTAAACGAGGTGAAGAATTCGGGCCTGCGCGGCCGGGGCGGCGCGGGCTTCCCGACCGGACTGAAATGGTCGTTCATGCCGAAGCAGAGCGACCGGCCGTGCTATCTCGTCGTCAATGCCGACGAATCCGAGCCCGGCACCTGCAAGGACCGCGACATCATCCGCAACGATCCGCATAAGCTGGTCGAGGGTTGCCTGCTCGCGGGCGCGGCGATGGGCGCGACCGCCGGCTACATCTATATCCGCGGTGAATTCTATAACGAGGCGCTGAATCTTCAGGCTGCGATCGAGCAGGCTTACGCGGCCGGCTTCCTCGGCAAGAACGCATGCGGCTCGGGCTTCGATTTCGACCTGTATCTTCATCGCGGCGCCGGCGCCTATATCTGCGGCGAAGAAATGGGCTTGCTCGAAAGCCTCGAAGGCAAGCCCGGCAAGCCGCGTTTGAAGCCGCCGTTCCCGGCGGGGGTCGGGCTGTTCGGCTGTCCCTCGACGGTCAACAATGTCGAGACGCTGGCGGTGGTGCCGACCATCCTGCGCCGTGGCGCGCCATGGTTCGCCAGCTTTGGCCGGCCCAAGAACGAAGGCACCAAGGTTTTCTGCATTTCCGGCCACGTGAACAAGCCATGCAACGTCGAAGAGGCGATGAGCATTCCGCTGCGCGAGCTGATCGAAACGCATGCCGGCGGCGTGCGCGGCGGCTGGGACAACCTGCTGGCGGTGATCCCCGGCGGCTCGTCGATGCCGGTGTTGTCGAAGTCGATCGCCGACACGATCCTGATGGATTTCGACGCGCTCCGCGACGCAAAGTCGGGCCTCGGCACCGCCGCCATCGTGGTGATGGACAAGTCCACCGACATCATCAAGGCGTTCGCGCGGATCGCGAAGTTTTACAAGCATGAAAGCTGTGGCCAGTGCACGCCGTGCCGCGAAGGCACCGGCTGGATGTGGCGCATGCTGGAGCGCATCGCCAAAGGCGACGCGGATATTTCCGACATCGACCTGTTGCAGACCGTGACGACCCAGATCGAGGGGCACACGATCTGCGCGTTCGGCGAAGGCGCGGCGTGGCCGGTGCAAGGCCTGATCCGGCATTTCCGGCCCGAGATGGAAAAGCGCATCGCCGAGCGCGGCGCGCGGCCGATGGCGGCGGAGTAGACGATGCCGAAACTCACCATCGACGGCCGCGAGGTCGAGGTTCCGGCGAACACCACGGTGCTTCAGGCGGCGCAACAACTCGGCATCGAGATTCCGCATTTCTGCTACCACCAGCGCCTCGCCATCGCCGGCAATTGCCGCATGTGCCTGGTCGAGCAGGAAAAGGCGCCGAAACCGATCGCGTCCTGCGCCCAGCCGGTTTCCGATGGCATGGTGGTCCATACGCAAAGTGAGCGCGCCAAAAAGGCGCGCCACGGCGTGATGGAATTCCTGCTGATCAATCATCCGCTCGATTGTCCGATCTGCGATCAGGGTGGCGAGTGCGATTTGCAGGATCAGGCGATGGCCTACGGCTTCGACCGCAGCCGCTACAAGGAAGCCAAGCGCGCGGTGAAGGAAAAGGATTTCGGCCCGCTGGTCGCAACCGCGATGACGCGGTGCATCCACTGCACGCGCTGCGTCCGATTCCTGACCGATGTCGCCGGCGTGTCCGAATTGGGCATGGTCAATCGCGGCGAGGATTCCGAAATCACCACCTATGTCGGGATGGCGCTCGGCTCCGAACTGTCGGCCAACATCATCGATCTCTGCCCGGTTGGCGCACTGACCTCGAAGCCGTACGAGTTCATCGCGCGGCCGTGGGAGCTGCGAAAAACGGAATCCGTCGACGTGCTCGACGCGGTCGGCAGCAACATCCGCATCGATTCACGCGGCGGCGCCGTGCTGCGCGTGCTGCCGCGGCTTCACGAGGACATCAACGAGGAGTGGATTTCCGACAAGACCCGCTTCGCGCTTGACGGTCTGAAGCGCAACCGGCTCGACCGGCCCTATGTCCGGCGCAACGGCAAGCTGCATGAGGTGGAGTGGCGCGAAGCATTCGCGGTGATCGCCGAGCGCGCGGCGCAGGTGCCGGGCTCGCGCATCGCCGCCATTGCCGGCGACCTCGCTGATTGCGAAAGCATGCTGGCGCTGAAGGAACTGATGAAGGCGCTCGGTTCGGCGAATTTCGATTGCCGTCAGGACGGCGCCTATGCCGATCCCCGCGTGCGCGCCTCGTATATCTTCAACACGGGTATCGCCGGCATCGAGCAGGCGGACCGCTGCCTGCTGATCGGCACCAACCCCAAGGTCGAGGCGCCGATTATCAACGCGCGGCTTCGCAAGCGCTGGCTCGCGGGCGGGTTCAAGGTCGGCTATGTCGGTCCGGCGCTGGACCTGACCTACCCGGCGCAGCAGATCGACATGGCGGGCGCGGCCGCGTTCCTCAAGGACGCGAAGGCGCCGATGGTGATTGTCGGCACGAGCGCGCTGCGCCGCAAGGACGGCGCTGCGATCCTCGCCGCTTCCCGCGCGCTGGTCGAACCGCGCGAAGGCTGGAACGGCTTCAACGTGCTCCAGCTCGCGGCGTCGCGGGTCGGCGGGCTCGATCTCGGCTTCGTGCCGGGGCAGGGCGGTCGCGACACGGCGGCGATCCTGGCCGGATGCGAGAAGGGCGAGATCGACATTCTCTACCTGCTCGACGCCGACGAGATCGACACCACCAAGCTCGGCAAGACGTTCGTCATCTATCAGGGCCATCACGGCGATTCCGGCGCACGCCGCGCCGACGTGATCCTGCCGGGCGCGGCCTACACCGAAAAGGACGCGACTTACGTCAACACCGAGGGCCGGGTGCAACTCGGGCGCCGCGCCGTGTTCCCGCCAGGCGACGCGCGCGAGGACTGGGCAATCGTCCGCGCGCTATCCGAGGCGCTGGGTAAGACGCTGCCCTACAACAATCTGCGCGATGTCCGCGCCGGGCTGATCGCCGCCAACCCGCTCTTCGCCCATATCGACGAGCGCGTGCCCGCGCCGTGGAGCGCGTTCGGCGCGGCGGGGAGCATCGATCCTGCGCCCTTCGTCTACCCGGTTGCCGATTTCTACCGCACCGACGCCATCAGCCGCGCCTCGCCGACGATGGCGGCCTGCGCCGGTGCGGTCGCCGCCAAGGCCATCCCGGCCCGGAAAAGCGCATGACCGATTTCTGGTCCGGCTATTTCTGGCCAACGATCATCACGATCCTCGAGGTCTTGCTGATCGCGGTCGTGATCGCCGTGTCGATGGCGTATCTAACCTATTTCGAGCGCAAGGTGCTGGCGCTGATGCAGCGGCGCAAAGGTCCGAACGTGATCGGCCCGTTCGGCCTGCTGCAGCCCTGGGCTGATGCGGTCAAGCTCATCACCAAGGAAACCATCATCCCGAGCGGCGCCAACACCGCGATCTTCCTGATCGCGCCGATGGTGCTATTCACGCTGAGCCTCGTCGCCTGGGCGGTGATTCCGTTCGGCGACGGCATGGTGCTGGCCAACATCAATGTCGGCATCCTGTACCTGTTCGCCATCTCGTCGCTCGGCGTCTACGGCATCATCATGGCGGGCTGGGCGTCGAATTCGAAATACGCGTTCCTCGGCGGGCTACGTTCGGCGGCGCAGATGGTGTCGTACGAAGTGTCGATCGGCTTCGTGCTGGTGACGGTGCTGCTGTGCGTCGGATCGCTGAACCTGTCGAAGATCGTGCTGGCGCAACAGCATCTCTGGTTCTTCATCCCGCTGTTCCCGATGTTCATCGTGTTCTTCATCTCGGGACTGGCGGAGACCAACCGCGCGCCGTTCGACCTGCCCGAGGGCGAGAGCGAGCTGGTCGCCGGTTTCTTCGTCGAATATTCCTCGATGTCGTTCGCGCTGTTCTATCTCGGCGAATACGTGAACATGATCCTGATGAGCGCGATGACCAGTATCCTGTTCCTCGGCGGCTGGCTGCCGCCGTTCGGCATCACGCCGGCGCACGCGCCTTACGGCACTATCTGGTTCGTGCTCAAGGTCTGCTTCGTGTTGTTCGCGTTTCTCTGGGTGCGCGCGACGTTCCCGCGCTATCGCTACGACCAGCTCATGCGGCTCGGCTGGAAAGTGTTTCTGCCGCTATCGTTGTTCTGGCTGGTCCTGACGGCCGGCGTTCTGGTCTGGACCGGCTGGTTGCCCGTGGGAGCATAGGGAGGCGCCGATGGCTATTCAGGATCGCGGCATCGCCAGCGTTCTCCTGGCCGAACTGGTCGCAGGGCTCGGCCTGACCTTCCGGTATATGTTCAAGCCGGCGGCGACGGTCAACTATCCGCATGAAAAAGGACCGCTCAGCCCGCGCTTCCGCGGCGAGCACGCGCTGCGCCGCTATCCCAACGGCGAGGAGCGCTGCATCGCCTGCAAATTGTGCGAGGCGATCTGCCCGGCGCTTGCCATCACCATCGAGGCCGAAGCGCGCGAGGACGGCAGCCGCCGCACTACGCGCTACGACATCGACATGACCAAGTGCATCTATTGCGGTTTCTGCCAGGAAGCGTGCCCGGTCGACGCCATCGTTGAAGGGCCGAATTTCGAGTTTGCCGCCGAGACCCGCGAGGAACTTTTCTACGACAAGGAAAAGCTCATGGCGAACGGCGACCGCTGGGAAGAAGAGATCGCCAATAACATCGCCTTGGACGCACCCTACCGATGATCGTCCAGGCGATTTGCTTCTATCTCTTTGCCGCCGTCGCCGTGGCGTCGGGCGTGCTGGTCATCACGGCGCGCAACCCGGTTCACTCGGTGCTGTTCCTGATCCTCGCGTTTTTCAATTCCGCCGGCCTGTTCGTGCTGCTCGGCGCCGAGTTCCTGGCGATGATCCTGGTCATCGTCTATGTCGGCGCGGTCGCGGTGCTGTTCCTGTTCGTGGTGATGATGCTTGATATCGACTTCGCCAAGCTGCGCGAAGGCGTGGTGCGTTATTTACCCATCGGCGCGACGGTCGGCATCATTCTCGCGGTCGAGTTGATCCTGGTGTTCGGCGCCTGGGCGTTCGCGCCGGCTGTCAATCAGTCGTTGGCCGCGCCGATGCCGCAGGCGCACGTCACCAACACGGCCGCGCTTGGCGATCTGCTGTACACCAAATATGCCTACGCTTTTCAGGCGTCTGGCGTGATCCTGCTGATCGCGATGATCGGCGCCATCGTCCTGACGCTGCGCCACAAGCCCGACGCGCGCCGCCAGAACATCGCCGAGCAGGTGTCGCGCAACCGCGCCTCCGCCATCGAACTGGTCAAGGTGAAGACCGGCGAAGGCGTCGGCGAAGGGCAGGGGGTGCGATAATGGAAATCGGCCTTGCCCATTACCTGACCGTCGCCGCGATCCTGTTCACGCTCGGCATTTTCGGCATCTTCCTCAATCGCAAGAACGTCATCATCATCCTGATGTCGATCGAGCTGATGCTGCTGTCGGTGAACATCAATTTCGTCGCGTTCTCGTCGTTCCTGGGCGATCTGGTCGGACAGGTCTTCGCCATGTTCGTCCTCACCGTCGCCGCGGCCGAGGCGGCCATCGGCCTCGCCATTCTCGTCATCTATTTCCGCAACCGCGGCACCATCGCGGTCGCCGACATCGACCTGTTGAAGGGCTGACCAAGTGGCCGATCTCGCCCTTCCTGCCGTTTTCCTGCCGCTGCTCGGCGCCATCATCGCCGGGCTTTTCGGCCGAGCCATCGGGGACCGCGCGTCGCAGATCGTCACTTGCGGCTGTCTCGGCCTCGCGGCGGTATGCGGCGTCGTGGTCTTCAACGACATCGCGGTCTGGCACCACACCGCGACCGTGCCGGTGTTCACCTGGATCGACGCCGGCCAGCTCAAGCTTGCCTGGGCGCTGAAGCTCGACACGCTCTCTGCCGTGATGCTGGCGATGGTCACGGTCGTGTCGTTCGTGATCCACGTCTATTCCGTCGGCTACATGGCCGAGGATCCGTCGATCCCGCGCTTCATGGCCTATCTCAGCCTGTTCACCTTCTTCATGCTGATGCTGGTGACGGCCAGCAACTTCGTACAGATGTTCTTCGGCTGGGAGGGTGTCGGCCTCGCCTCGTATCTGCTGATTGGCTTTTGGTACGACCGGCCGAGCGCCAATGCCGCCGCCATCAAGGCCTTCGTCGTCAACCGCATCGGCGATTTCGGCTTCGCCCTCGGCATTTTCGCTGTCTATTACCTGTTCGGCACGCTCGACTTCGCGCCGGTGTTCGGCGCCGCGCCGGCGATGGCCGGCAAGACTTTCGTGTTCCTCGGCATGCATGCCGACGCCCTGACCGTCGCTTGCATCCTTCTGTTCATCGGCGCGATGGGCAAGTCGGCGCAGATCGGGCTGCATACCTGGCTGCCCGACGCGATGGAAGGCCCCACGCCGGTCTCGGCCCTGATCCACGCCGCGACGATGGTGACGGCCGGCGTGTTCATGGTGTGCCGCCTGTCGCCGATGTTCGAATATGCGCCGATCGCGCTGGGTTTCGTGGTGGTGATCGGTGGCACCACCTGCGTGTTCGCCGCCAGCGTCGGCATCGCCCAGAACGACATCAAGAAAGTGATCGCCTATTCGACCTGCTCGCAGCTCGGCTACATGTTCTTCGCGGCGGGCGTCTCGGCCTATCAGGCCTCGATGTTCCACCTCATCACGCACGCCTTTTTCAAGGCGCTGCTGTTCCTGTCGGCTGGTTCGGTGATCCATGCCATGTCGGGCGAGCAGGATATGCGCAAGATGGGCGGGCTGTGGAAGCTCATTCCCATCACCTATGTCGTGATGTGGATCGGCAGCCTGGCGCTCGCCGGCATCCCGCCTTTCGCCGGCTATTTCTCCAAGGACATGATTCTCGAGGCGACTTACGCCTCCGGCACCGAGGTCGGCCAGTACGCGTTCGTGCTCGGCTGCTTCGCCGCGTTCCTGACGGCGTTCTATTCCTGGCGCCTCCTGTTCCTGACCTTCCACGGCCACAGCCGCGCCGATCACGACACGCTGCACCACGTGCATGAATCGCCGAACGTGATGCTTATCCCGCTCTATATCCTGGCGGCGGGCGCGCTGGTGATGGGCGGGCTCGGCTATCACTGGTTCGTCGGCGAGGGCGCGAAAGAGTTCTGGGGCAACGCCATCGTGGTGTTGCCGTCGCATCCCGGCATCGCCGGAGCGGAGACGGTACCCGGTTGGGTCTCGGCCCTGCCGCTGGTCGCCGGCCTCGCCGGCATCGCGACCGCCTGGTACGCCTACATCCGCCAAACCGGCGTGCCCGCCGCGGCGGCCCGCGCCTTCGAGCCGCTGTATTTGTTCCTGCTCAACAAGTGGTATTTCGACGAGATCTATAATTTCATCTTTGTTCGACCCGCCTTCTGGCTGGCGCGCGTGTTGTGGCGGCGCGGCGACGGTATGGTGATCGACGGGTTCGGCCCAGACGGCATTTCCGAAGTGACAGGCGACCTGTCGGTTCGCGCCAGCCGCCTGCAATCGGGCTATGTATTCCAGTACGCCTTCGCGATGGTGATCGGCGTCGCGATCTTCGTTTCCTGGTTCCTGTTCTGGCGGAGCGCGTGACCATGTCCCATTGGCCGCTGCTCTCCATCGTCACTTTCCTGCCGATCCTCGGCGTCGCGCTGATCTTGATCCTGCGCGGCGACGAGGCGGCGACCGCGCGCAACGCGCGCTGGATCGCGCTGTGGACCTCGCTGGTCACGATGCTGGTGTCGTTCGTCCTGTGGGCCGATTTCGACACGCGCAGCTTTGATTTTCAGTTCGTCGAGCAGGCGGTGTGGCTGCCCGGCCTGAAGATCGCCTATCACCTCGGCGTCGACGGCATTTCGCTGTTCTTCGTGCTGCTTTCGACCGTCCTGACCCCGATCTGCGTGGTGGCGAGCTGGACCGCGATCACCAAGCGGGTGAAGGAATACATGATCGCCTTCCTCGTCCTCGAGACGATGATGGTCGGTATGTTCTGCGCGCTCGATTTCGTCATCTTCTACATGTTCTTCGAAGGCGTGCTGATCCCGATGTTCCTGATCATCGGGGTGTGGGGCGGCGCGCGGCGCGTCTATGCCGCGTTCAAGTTTTTCCTCTACACGCTGTTGGGCTCGGTGCTGATGCTGCTGGCGATCCTCGCCATCTACGTCAATGACGGCACCACCGACATCGTCACCGCCCTCAACCACAATTTCGCGCCGGCGCTCCAGACCTGGCTATGGCTCGCCTTCTTCGCCTCGTTCGCGGTGAAGGTGCCGATGTGGCCGGTCCATACCTGGCTGCCCGACGCCCATGTCGAGGCGCCGACCGCGGGCTCCGTCATTCTCGCCGGCGTACTGCTGAAAATGGGCGGGTACGGCTTCATCCGCTTTTCGCTGCCGATGCTGCCCGACGCATCGGCGATGTTCGCGCCGCTGGTCTACACTCTCTCCGTCGTCGCCATCATCTACACCTCGCTGGTGGCGCTGGCGCAGGAGGACATGAAGAAGCTGATCGCCTATTCCTCCGTCGCGCATATGGGCTTCGTCACCATCGGTATTTTCACCGGCACGCCCGAAGGCATGCAGGGCGCGATGTTCCAGATGCTGAGCCACGGCATTGTGTCGGCCGCGCTGTTCCTCTGCGTCGGCGTGATCTATGACCGGCTGCATACCCGCGAGATCGCGCGCTACGGCGGCCTGGTCCACAACATGCCGAAATACGCCCTCGCGTTCATGGTGTTCATGCTCGCCTCGGTCGGCTTGCCGGGCACCAGCGGCTTTATCGGCGAATTCCTGGCGCTCGTGGGCGCCTTCAAGATCAACACCTGGGTCGCCTTCCTGGCGACGACTGGCATGATCCTCAGCGCGATCTATATGCTCTATCTCTATCGCCGGCTGATTTTCGGCGTCATCACCCGCGACGACGTACGCTCGATGCTTGACCTCAACTGGCGCGAGGTGGTGGTGTTTGCGCCGATGATCGCGGTCGTGCTGTGGATGGGCATTTATCCGTCGAGCTTCCTCCATCCGATGCAACCCGCCATCGCCCATATCGTTCAGCATCTCGAGGCCGCGCGGCAGACGCCGCACGCGCCCGCTTTGGCCCAGCGCTGACCATGCCGATCTATTCGCTCCATAACTTCCTGACGGCGCTGCCGGAGATCTTTCTGGCGGTTTCGGCGATGGCGCTCTTGATGCTGGGCGTGTTCCAGAGCGAGGCGCGCGCCGCGAAGGAAGTATCGTGGCTCGGCGTGGTGGTGCTGGTCATCGCGATCTTCATGGTGGGCGCCCAGAACGGCGCCCGTCATGTGAGCCTCGCCGGCATGTTCGTCATCGACGGTTACAGCATCTTCGCCAAGATCTTGGTGCTGATTGGCTCGGCTTTGTCGCTGATCCTGTCGGTCCGCTACAACGAGCGCGAAAAGATCGCGCGCTTCGAGTTTCCGGTGCTGGTGCTGCTGGCGACCACCGGCATGCTGATGATGATTTCGGCCAACGATCTGCTGTCGCTGTATGTCGGGCTCGAGCTGCAATCGCTGGCGCTCTACATCCTCGCCAGCTTCGACCGCGACAACGCGCGCTCGAGCGAAGCCGGGCTCAAATATTTCGTTCTCGGCGCGCTCGCCTCGGGGATGATGCTGTTCGGTATTTCGATGATCTATGGTTTTGCCGGCGCCACCGGGTTCGACACGCTGGCGGCGCATCTGACCGGCGCGACCCCGCCTCCGGCGGGACTTGTGGTCGGTATCGTGTTTCTGATCGTCGGTCTTGCCTTCAAGGTTTCGGCCGTGCCGTTCCATATGTGGACGCCCGACGTCTATGAAGGCGCGCCGACGCCCGTCACCGCCTTCTTCTCGGTCGCGCCCAAGATTGCGGCGATGGCGCTGTTCGTCCGCGTGATGGTCGGGCCGTTCCACGGCCTCATCACCGAATGGCGGCAGGTAATCTGGGCGATCTCCGTCGCCTCGATGATTCTCGGCGCGCTCGCCGCCATCAATCAGCGCAATATCAAGCGGCTGATGGCGTACAGCTCGATAGGTCATGTCGGCTACGCGCTGATCGGCCTCGCCGCCGGCAATGCGCTCGGGGTGCGCGGCATCCTGATCTATCTCACCATCTACCTGTTCATGAATATCGGCACCTGGGCGATCATCATTTCGATGCGCCGTAACGGCCGGCTGGTCGAAGGCATCGGCGACCTCGCCGGATTGTCGCGCACCCAGCCCGCGATGGCGCTGGCGCTCGGTATTTTCATGTTCTCGCTCGCCGGCATCCCGCCGCTCGCCGGGTTCTTCGCCAAGCTCTACATCTTCATGGCGGCGATCGATTCCCATCTCAATGTGCTGGCGGTGATCGGCGTCGTCACCAGCGTGGTCGGCGCCTACTATTACATCCGCATCGTCAAGCTGATGTATTTCGACGAGCCGGCGGCGGGCGGCGCGTTCGACCGCAACATGGGCGCCGAAGTGCGCGCGGTGCTGATCGTCGCGACCATCGTCATCATGTTCTTCTTCCTCTATCCGTCGCCCATCGTGTCGGGCGCGGAAGCCGCCAGCGCGGTGCTGTTCCCGGGATGACGCCGCTTCCGGCGCTGCCCGATTTTTTCACCCTGCGCCGTTTCGCCGAGATCGACAGCACCAATGACGAGGCGCGGCGTCTCGCCGCCGCCGGCGCGCAATCCGGTCTCGTCGTCTGGGCCGATCGGCAGACCGCCGGCCACGGTCGCCAGGGCAGGGCGTGGCAATCGCCGCACGGCAATCTCTACTGCTCGATCCTGCTGCGCCCCGACCGCGCCGCCGCCGACGCGGCGCAGCTCGGCTTCGCGGCCGCGCTCGCCGTGTGCGAGGCGCTGCCCCCGGGCATCGAGGCGCGCTGCAAATGGCCTAATGACGTTCTGGTCGACGGCCGCAAGATCGCCGGTATTCTCCTCGAATCCGAGGCGTCGGGCGCGCGCGTCTCGTGGCTGATTGTCGGCGTCGGCATCAACCTCGCGTCGCACCCCGAAGCGACCGATACGCCCGCCACCTCGCTTACGGCCCTCGGAAAATACGCGACCCCGGACGCGATGCTCGCCGCGTTCTGCGTCCGGTTCCTTCACTGGCACGAGACGTGGCGCGCGCATGGCTTCGCACCGCTGCGCGCATCATGGCTCCGGCGGGCGCACGCGCTCGGCGACGAAATCCGGGTGCGCTACGGCGCGGTCGAGACGCGCGGCCGCTTCGCCGATCTCGACGCGTCGGGCGCGCTGGTACTCGAAAATGCCGAAGGGACGCGCCATATTGCAGCGGGGACGGTCTTTCCGACCGGTTGAACGGAGGCGTCATGCTTCTTGCCATCAATGCCAACAACACCAACACCGTGTTCGCGCTGTGGGACGGCGCGACGCTGAAAGGCAGCTGGCGCACCGCGACCGAGGCGAAGCGCACCGCCGACGAATATGTCGTGTGGTTTGATCACCTGCTGGCGCTGGCGAAACTGTCGCGTGGCAACATCGACGGCGCGGTGATCGCCAGCGTCGTGCCGGACGTGAATTTCAACCTCGTCACGCTGTGCAAGAAATATTGCAATACCACGCCGCTGATCGTCGGCGACAAGGGCGTGAAGCTGGGCATGAAGGCGCTGGTCGACCGGCCGGACGAGGTCGGCGCCGACCGCATCGTCAACACTGTCGCCGCGCATGACCGCTACAAAGGCCCGCTGATCGTGGTCGATTTCGGCACTGCCACCACGCTCGATGTGGTGGACGAGAAAGGCAATTATTGCGGCGGCGTCATCGCGCCCGGCATCAACCTGTCGCTCGCGGCGCTGCACGCGGCGGCGGCGAAACTGCCGTCGATCCGCATCCGCCGTACCGACAAGGTGATCGGCAAGGACACCGAAAGCTGCATGCAGTCCGGCATTTATTGGGGCTATATCGGCCTCGTCGAGGGGCTGGTCGCGCGCATCAGGGCCGAGTTCGGCGCCAAGATGAAGACGGTTGCGACCGGCGGTCTCGCGCCGTTGTTCGAGAATTCGACCCCGGCCCTGGAGACGGTCGACCCGGCGCTGAATCTGTGGGGGTTGCGTCTCATTTACGATCTCAACCGGAAATGACCGACGTCGCTTTGCCCTTGCCGAACCGGCCCGACGAGCTGGTATTCCTCGCGCTCGGCGGGGTAGGCGAGATCGGCATGAACATGTCGCTCTACGGTTATGCCGGCAAATGGCTGATGATCGATTGCGGCATCACCTTTGCCGACGACACCATGCCGGGCGTCGATGTGGTGATGCCGGACCCGGGCTTCATCGCCGAGCGGGCGCGCGATCTGGTCGGCCTGGTCGCGACCCACGCGCACGAGGATCATATCGGCGCCATTCCGCATCTGTGGCGGCGTCTCAAATGCCCGGTCTACGCCACGCCCTTCACCGCGGCGGTGCTGCGGCAGAAATTGATCGAGGCCGATCTCGAGGACGAGGTGAAGGTCGTCGAAATCCCGATGTCGGGGCGCTTCAGCGTCGGGCCGTTTGATCTTGAACTCATCACGCTGACCCACTCGATCCCCGAACCCAACGCCGTGGTGCTGCGCACGCCGCTGGGCACGGTGCTGCATACCGGTGACTGGAAGTTCGACCCCGACCCGCTGATCGGCGAGGTCAGCGACATGGCAGCGCTGCGCAAGCTTGGCGACGATGGTGTGCTGGCGATGGTGTGCGACAGCACCAATGCGCTCCGTCCGGGCGAGTCAGGCTCCGAAGCCGATGTCCGCGACGCGTTGATCGACATTGTCGGCGAATGCGAACAGCGCGCGGTGATCGCCTGCTTCGCCTCCAACGTTGCGCGGCTTTCGTCGGCGGCGGCCGCGGCGGCCGCGCACGACCGCCAGGCGGCTTTGGTCGGGCGGTCGCTGTGGCGCATCGAGCACGCCGCGCGCGAGACCGGCTATCTCAAGGGCGTGGCGCCGTTCCTCACCGACGAGGAAGCCGCTTATCTTCCGCGCGACAAGGTGCTGCTGATCTGCACCGGGAGCCAGGGCGAGCCGCGCTCGGCGCTTGCCCGCATCGCCGACGACGATCACCCGGAGATCGTGCTCGAAGAAGGCGACACGGTGATTTTTTCCTCGCGCATCATTCCGGGCAACGAGCGGGCCATCGGCCGTCTCCAAAACAAGCTGGCGGGCCTCGGGGTCGGGATCGTCACCGAGCATGACGCGCCGATCCATGTCTCGGGCCATCCGGCGCAGGACGAGCTGACGCGCATGTACCAGACCGTGCGGCCACGGATCGCGCTGCCGGTACATGGCGAGATGCGGCATCTCCTGGCCCAGGCGCGGCTCGCCGAGCAATGCCAGGTGCCGCAGACCGTGGTGACGCGGAACGGCGAGATGGTGAAGCTCGCGCCCGGCCCGGCGCTGCCGATCGGCGAACTGCCGGTCGGGCGGCTGGTGGTGGATGGGACGCAACTCATCGCGGCGTCGAGCGAGGCGATCAAGTCGCGCCAGCGTCTCGTCTTCAACGGCGCGGCGCTGGCGTCGCTGGTGATGGACAAAAACGGCACGCTCAAGGTGCCGCCCCAGGTCACGGTGCATGGGCTGGGGGATGAGGCCGACGATCTCGGCGTCCGGCTCAGCGAGCGCATCGTCGAGGCGATCGGGGAACTCTCGGCCCGCGACCGCCGCGACGACGAGGTGGTGCGCGAGGCGGCGCGGCTAGCGCTGAGGCGTTCGCTCAAGGCTTGGCGCGGCAAGCGCCCGGTGACGGAGATCCACCTGGTGCGGCTATGACCTGGGTCGAGGGTGTCGTCGTCTACGTGCTGATCTGGTGGGTGACGATCTTCGCTGTCCTGCCCTGGGGCGTGCGTCCGCCGGGCACGGGAGAGGCCGTGCCGGGGCAGGCACCCGGCGCGCCGGTCCGGCCGCGTCTGTGGCTCAAGGCCGGCGTTACCACCGTCGCCGCAGCCGTGATCTGGCTTATCATCTGGGCCATTATCCGGTCGGACCTCATCAGCTTTCGGGGGGAGATATGAGCGCGGCCTATTGCGCGATGGCGCCGGGACACGAATTCCATGGCCCGTACCACGACACCGAGTACGGCTTTCCGTCGCGGGACGACGCCGTACTGTTCGAGCGGCTGGTGCTTGAGATCAACCAGGCCGGGTTGTCCTGGCTCACCATCCTCAAGAAGCGAGAGGCGTTTCTCGAGGCCTTCGACGGGTTCGATATCGACCGAGTCGCCGGCTACAAGGCCAAGGACGTGAAGCGGCTGCTCGGCAACGCGGGCATCATCCGCAACCGGCTCAAGGTCGAGGCGGCGATCGACAACGCCCGGCGGCTTCAAACGATTCGCGCCGAACATGGCAGTTTCGCCGCTTGGCTCGACAAAAATCATCCTTTACCTAAAGATGGTTGGGTCAAGTTGTTCAAACAAAACTTCCGCTTTACCGGCGGCGAGATCGTGAACGAGTTTCTGATGAGCCTCGGCTATCTGTCGGGCGCGCACGAGCCGAATTGCCCGGTCTATGGCAAGATCGCCAAGCTGAAACCGGCTTGGTCGCACAAAAAGAAATAATAATTTCCGTTATTTAACGTTTGGTCTTAAAGCAAAGAGGCAAGACCATTCGGGCCTTGCCTCTCGCCAATCTCGAACCTCTTCCGTCGAGCGGTCCCCCACAAAAGCCGCTCGATCCTCCCCAAACTTGGGCCCTGGACGCTCCGCAGATCGCGAGCTTTCCAGTGGACAAAATATACCCACAGGTTTGTGCCGCCGTCACGAAAATTATGAATATCCGCCTCACTTCTTGTCGCTTATTTCTGCCGTCAGATGACAGAATTGTCAGAAATTAGTGCGATGGACAGGGGACGACGCGTTTTCTACAGTCGCAGCCTGCCCCGTTAATCGAGGTTTCATGCGGCTCTCCACCTATTTTTTGCCGCTTCTGCGCGAAAATCCGGCGGAAGCGCAAATCGTCTCGCACCGGTTGATGCTGCGCGCCGGCATGATCCGGCAGTCCAGCGCCGGCATTTATTCCTGGCTACCGCTAGGCCTGCGAGTGTTGCGCAATATCGAAACTATCGTCCGGGCAGAGCAGGACGCGGCCGGCGCCCAGGAATTGCTGATGCCGACTGTCCAGCCGGCCGAGCTATGGCGCGAAAGCGGGCGCTATGACGATTACGGCGAGGAGATGCTGCGCATCCGCGACCGGCATGAGCGGGACATGCTCTATGGCCCGACCAACGAAGAGCTGATCACCGATATTTTCCGGCAGAACATCAAATCGTACCGCGACCTGCCGAAGAACCTCTATCACATCCAGTGGAAATTCCGGGACGAGGTGCGGCCGCGCTTCGGCGTGATGCGCGGGCGCGAATTTCTGATGAAGGATGCCTATTCCTTCGATCTCGATCTCGCGGCGGCGCGCAAAACCTACAACAAGATGTTCCTCGCCTATCTGCGGACCTTCGCACGCATGGGCCTCAAGACCGTGCCGATGCGCGCCCACACCGGCCCGATCGGCGGCGATTTGAGCCACGAATTCATCGTCCTCGCCGATACCGGCGAGTCCCAGGTCTATTGCGACAAGGCGTGGCTTGAGTCCGACGTGCTGTCGACCGAGGTCGACTATGACGACGATCTCGAACCGTTTTTCAGGCAATGGACCAGCCTCTATGCCGCGACCGACGAGAAACACGACGCGGCGAACTGTCCCGTGCCGCCGGACCGGTTGCTCTCGGCGCGCGGCATCGAAGTGGGGCAGGTGTTCTTCCTCGGCAACAAATACACCAAGGCGATGAACGTGTCGGTAGCCGGCCCGAACGGCGAACCGGTCGTACCGGAAATGGGCTGTTACGGCATCGGCGTGTCGCGCCTCGTCGGCGCCATCATCGAGGCAAGCCATGATGACGCCGGTATCGTCTGGCCCGCGAGCGTGGCGCCGTTCGGCGCGGGGCTCATCAATCTGCGCGCCGGCGACGCCGCCTGCACCGAAGCATGCGAGGCGCTCTACACGACCTTGAACAAGGCAGGCGTCGACACGCTCTACGACGACCGCGCGGAATCCGCCGGCGCCAAGTTCGCCGCGATGGATCTGATCGGTCTGCCGTGGCAGATCGTGGTCGGGCCGCGCGGCCTGCAAAAAGGCGTGGTCGAAGTGAAGGACCGAAAAACCGGCCAGCGCGAGGAGATGACCGCCGAGGCGGCGCTCAACCGCATCAAGGCGGCGCGATGATCTTCGGCCAGTTCGAGCGCATGGTCGCGTTCCGTTATCTGCGGGCGCGGCGCGCCGAAGGTTTCGTTTCGGTGATCGCGATCTTTTCGCTGCTCGGCATCATGCTGGGCGTCGCGACGCTGATCATCGTCATGTCCGTGATGAACGGGTTCCGCATCGAGTTCGTGAACCACATTCTTGGCATCGAGGGGCATTTGTCGGTGCTGTCGGCGAAAGGTCCGCTCGCCGATTTCGATGCGCTCGACAAGCGCATCCGCGCCATTCCCGGCGTCGTCGCCGCCCGGCCGCAGGTCCAGGGCCAGGTGCTCGCCAGCACCAATAGCGGCTCGACCGGCGTGCTCGTGCGCGGCATGCGCGCCGACGACATCGCGGCCCAGCCCTTGCTTGCCGGCGCGGTCGACCCCGCCGCGTTGGCGCAGTTCAAGGACGACGGCGTCATTGTCGGCGTGCGTCTCGCTCAGCGTCTCGGCGTCGCGGCCGGCGGCAATATCACGATCGTGTCGCCCAACGGCAACGCCACCGCCTTCGGCACCATGCCACGGATCAAGACCTACAAAATCGTCGGGGTGTTCGATCTCGGCATGTATCAGTACGACAATAACATGATCATGATGCCGCTCGCGGCGGCGCAACTGTTCTTCAATACCGGCACGGGTGTCACCAGCGTCGAGATTTTTGCCAAAGACCCCGACAATCTCGATGCGGTGCGCGCGGCGCTCGGCGAGCTCATCGGCCCCTCTGCGCGCATTGTCGACTGGCGCCAGACCCAGGCAAGCTACATCAACGCCATCGAGATCGAACGCAACGTAATGTTCCTAATCCTGACGCTGATCATCCTGGTGGCGGCGTTCAACATCATTTCCGGCATGATCATGATGGTGAAGGACAAGGGCCACGACATCGCCATCCTGCGCACCATGGGCGCGACGCGCGGCATGATCCTGCGCATCTTCATCCTGTCGGGCGCGTCGATCGGCGTGGTCGGCACGTTCCTCGGCTTCGTCATCGGCACCGAGTTCGCGCTGCACATCGAGTCGATCCGCCAGTTCGTGCAGGACATTGTCGGCGTCAATTTGTTCTCGGCCGAAATCTATTTCTTCACCCGCATCCCCGCGCAGGTCTATGCCTCCGACGTCGTGACGGTGGTCGCCATGGCGTTCGCGCTGTCGTTCCTTGCGACGCTCTATCCATCCTGGCGCGCGGCGCGGCTCGATCCTGTGGAAGCTCTGCGCTATGAATGAGGGCGCGCCCGCGCTGGAGCTGCGCGATGCGATGCGCACCTTTCGCCAGGGCGGCACCACGCTCGAGGTGCTGCGTGCGGCGAACCTTTCCATTGCCCCGGGCGAGATCGTGGCGCTGGTCGGGCCGTCAGGCGCCGGCAAGTCGACGTTGCTGCATCTGGCCGGTCTCTTGGAGCGGCCCGACAGCGGCGAGGTACTGCTCGACGGCATTGCCTGCGGCGCGCTCGGCGATCTTGAACGCACCCGGCTGCGGCGTGCGCATCTGGGTTTTGTTTATCAGTTCCACCACCTGTTGCCGGAATTTTCCGCGCTCGAAAACGTCATGCTGCCGCAGATGATCGCCGGGCTCGGCAAGCGCGAGGCGCGGAACCGCGCCCTCGAATTGTTACGCATGGTCGGGCTCGAACCGCGCGCAGACCACAGGCCCGCACGCCTCTCGGGCGGCGAGCAGCAACGGGTCGCCATCGTCCGCGCGCTCGCCAACGCGCCTCGTCTCCTCCTCGGGGACGAGCCGACCGGTAATCTTGACCAGCACACCGCCGCCGACGTCACGGACGCCTTACTACGTGTCGTGCGCCGGACCGGTCTCGCCGCGTTGATTGCGACCCACAATCTCGATCTCGCCCGCCGCCTCGACCGAGTACTAGTGCTTGAAGACGGGCTCGTCGTTTCCCGCAAACCGTGAGTCCGGCGCCGGCTGCCCTGTCATTGAAGTCGTTCCGGCTTTGCCGCAGGATGGATGCAGCACCATATAGGTGAGGCCATGCCCACGATCCCGATTCCGGCCAACGAGCGCGATCGTATCGAGGCGTTGCGCGACCTCGCTATCCTGGATACGCCGCCCGAACCGGGCTTCGACGATATCGCTGAACTCGCCGCGCACGTCTGCGGCGCGCCGATCGCGTTCGTCGGCTTCATTGACGAGACGCGCGATTGGCTCAAGGCGTCGTGCGGCCTGCCGCCTGGCATGAATGAGGTACCGCGTGAATTGTCGGTTTGTTCGGTAACGCTGTGCGCGGCCGACTTGGTTCATATCCCGGACATCGAACAGGAGCCGCGCTACGAAGGCTTTTTCGGGGTGAAGAATGGCCCGAACATTCGCCTCTATTGCGGCATGCCGCTTATCACCTCCCGCGGTCATGCCTTGGGGACGCTATGCATCGTCGATTTCGTCCCGCGCAGCTTACAGCCCGAGCAGCTTGAGTCGGTGCGTCGTTTGGCGCGGCAGCTCGTCTCGCGCATCGAGCTCCGGCGCAAGGTCAGCGACCTCGGCGACGCCTTGACCCAGCTCGACCGTGAGCGCACCCGGACGCGCAGCCTGCTGCTCAACATCTTGCCCAAGCCCGTTGCCGAGGAATTGGATCGTGACGGCCAGGTGCAGCCGCGCTTTTTTCCTTCGGCGACGGTCCTGTTCACCGACTTCAAGGACTTCACGACCCTGGTCGAACGAACCGAGCCGGCAACATTGGTTGGGCTGCTCGATCAGTATTTTTCGGCCTTCGATGAAATTATCGCGGCGCACCGGATGGAGCGGCTCAAGACCATCGGCGACGCCTATATGGCTGTCGCCGGCGTGCCGGAAGAAAACCGCACGCACGCAATCGACGCATGTCTCGCGGCGCTCAAGCTCAAAGCGTATTTGACGCGCACGAAGGCGCAGCGCGAAAGAGTGCGGCTGCCGTTTCTCGAGGCGCGCATCGGCATTCACACGGGCTCGGTGATCGCCGGCGTCGTCGGCAAGCAAAAGTTTGCCTATGATATTTGGGGCGACTCGGTCAATGTCGCCGCGCGTACTGAGGCGGCGGGCGAGTCGATGCGGGTCAATATTTCGGAAAGCACCGCAGAACGTGTCGCTTCGTTGTTCGTGCTCGAGCCGCGCGGCTCGATCGACATCAAAGGCAAGGGACCGTTGAAGATGTGCTTCCTTGACCGCTTGCGGCCGGAATTCTCGGCGGATCCCGACGGCACCGTGCCGAACGAAGCCTTCCGCGCAGAGATACAACGGTTGAGTCCGGCGCATGGCCCTGTGACGTAACGTGACCATGTCCGCCGCCGATTTCATCCATCTCCACACCCATTCTGCTTATTCGCTCTCGACCGGCTCGATCAAGGTCAAGGAGCTGACGGCGCTGTGCAAGCTCAACCGCATGCCCGCCGTCGCCATGACCGATACCGGCAATCTGTTCGGCGCGCTGGAGTTCGCGATGGCGGCGCGCGACGACGGCGTGCAGCCCATCGTCGGCTGCGAGCTGGCGATCCGCCGCGCCGATCATGAGGCGCGCGGCCGCCTCGGCAAACCGGCGCTGCCCGACCCGGTGGTATTGCTCGCGCAGGACGAGACCGGCTATCGCAATCTTCTGGCGCTGGTCAGTGCGTCGTACCTCGACAGCGACGGCACCGAGACGGCACAGGTCGATCTCGACAAGCTGGCGGCGCACAGCGACGGGTTGATCCTTCTGACCGGCGGGCCGGCGGGGCCGGTCGGGCGCTTGCTGAACGAGGGGCAGAACGACGCCGGGGCGTCGCTGCTGACGCGGCTCGCGGAAATCTTCCCCGGCCGCGTTTATGTCGAACTGATGCGCCATGGCATGCCCGAGGAAGAACGGATCGAGCCTGCGCTCATCGATCTGGCCTATACGCAGAATCTGCCGCTGGTCGCGACCAACAACGTCTACTTCGACGAGGAAGAATTTTACGAGGCGCACGACGTGCTGCTGTGCATCGCCGACGGCACCACGCTCAGCAACGGCGCCCGCCGCAAGCTGACGCCGCAGCATTATTTCAAGTCGCCGCAGGAAATGCGGGTGCTGTTCGCCGACCTGCCCGAGGCTTGCGACAACACGCTGGTGATCGCACAGCGCTGCGCCTACATGCCGGAGCCGCGCGCACCGATCCTGCCGCCATTCCCGACCGAGGCGGGTGACGAGAAGCAGGCGCTGCGCGCCGCGGCAAGAGCGGGGCTCGAACAACGCCTCGAACGACACGTTCTCACGCCCGGCATGAGCGGCGCCGAGCGCGAGGCGGCGGCCAAACCCTATCGCGAGCGGCTCGATTTTGAGCTCGGCGTCATCGAGACGATGGGCTTCGCAGGCTATTTCCTCATTGTCGCCGAATTCATCCAGTGGTCGAAGGCGCAGGGGATTCCCGTCGGACCGGGGCGCGGCTCGGGCGCCGGCTCGGTGGTCGCATGGTCATTGACCATCACCGATCTCGACCCGCTGCGGTTCGGGCTTCTGTTCGAGCGGTTCCTCAATCCCGAGCGCGTGTCGATGCCGGACTTCGACATCGATTTCTGCCAGGACCGGCGCGACGAGGTGATCCGCCACGTTCAGGAAAAATACGGAGCCGATAAGGTCGCGCAGATCATCACCTTCGGCACGCTCCAGGCGCGCGCGGTGCTGCGCGACGTCGGCCGCGTGCTGGAAATGCCGTATGGCCAGGTCGACCGCATCTGCAAGCTGGTGCCGAACAACCCCGCCGCGCCGGTGAAGCTCAACGCCGCCATCGAGGGCGAGCCGCTGCTGCAGCAGATGCGCGACAGCGACGAGACCGTGGCGCGTCTCATGGAGATCGCGGGCAAACTTGAAGGTCTCTACCGTCACGCCTCGACCCACGCGGCCGGGGTGGTGATCGGCGACCGGCCGTTGCAAGAACTGGTGCCGCTCTATCGCGACCCGCGCTCACCGCTGCCGGCGACACAGTTTAATCTGAAATATGTCGAGACGGCGGGGCTGGTGAAGTTCGACTTCCTCGGCCTCACCACGCTGACCATTTTGGCGCGCGCCGTCGAGCTCTTGAACAAGCGCGGCATCTCGCTCGATCTCGATAAGCTGCCGCTCGACGACAAGCCGGCCTACGACCTGATGGCGCGCGGTGACACGGTCGGGGTGTTCCAGCTCGAAGGCGCGGGCATGCGCGATATGCTCAAGAAATTGCGGCCCGACCGCTTCGAGGACATCATCGCGGTGGTCGCGCTCTATCGTCCCGGCCCGATGGAGAACATCCCGCGCTACATTTCGGTGAAGCACGGGCAGGAAAAGCCCGACTATCTCCATCCGACGCTTGAGCCGATCCTCGCCGAGACGCACGGCATCATGGTCTATCAGGAACAGGTGATGCAAATCGCCCAGGTTCTGTCGGGCTATTCGCTCGGAAGCGCCGATCTGCTGCGCCGCGCCATGGGCAAGAAGATCAAGGCGGAGATGGACGCGCAGCGCGCCAACTTCATTGCAGGCGCCAAGAAAAACGGTGTTTCCGACCAGCTTGCCGAGCATGTCTTCGGTCAGGTCGAGAAATTCGCGGGGTACGGCTTCAACAAAAGCCATGCCGCCGCTTACGCGCTGATCGCCTACCAGACAGCGTACTTCAAGGCCAATTACCCGGTCGAGTACATCGCCGCGTTCATGACTTACTGCATCGGCAACACCGACAAGCTCAATGTCTTCCGGCAGGAGTGCGACCGGCTCGGCATCAAGCTGCTGCTGCCCGACGTCAACAGGTCCGATGTCGGCTTCGTCGTCGAGGACACGCCATCGGGCCCGGCGATTCGCTATGCGCTCGCCGCGGTGCGGGGCGTCGGAGCGCAGGCGATGGGTCAGCTCGTGGCGGAGCGCGTAGCGCGCGGCCCGTTCAAGTCGCTGTTCGATTTGGCCGAGCGTCTCGACGTCAAGAGCTTCAACAAGAGGCAATTCGAAAGTCTCGCCAAGGCCGGCGCGTTCGACACGCTCAACGGCAATCGCGCGCAGACTTTCGCCGCTTCCGAAATGCTCCTGCGCCATGCCGCCAGCGCGACCGAGGACCGCGTCACCAAACAGGTCAATCTGTTCGGTGACAACGGCGCGTCGCTTGCCGCGGTGCGCGCGCTGCCGGCGACGGCGGATTGGCTGCCCGTCGAAAAGCTGCAACAGGAATTCGAAGCGATAGGGTTCTATCTGTCGAGCCATCCACTCGCCGGTTACGGCAAGAGCCTCGAGCGGTTGGGCGTGGTCCGTGCGGCCGATCTTGCCGCGCGCGCCGCCTCGGGCGGCTCGACCCGGTACAAGATCGCGGGCATCGTGGTCGGCAAGAAGGAACGCAACTCGGCGCGCGGCAACCGCTTCGCCTTCGTGCAGCTCTCCGATCAAAGCGGTATGTTCGAGATCACGGTGTTCTCGGAACAGCTCAGCGCGGCGCGGCCCTATCTCGAATCCGGCACGCCGCTCTTGATTACCGTCGACGTGCGCGAGGACGGCGAGACGCTGCGCCTCACCGCACAGGCAATCGAACCGCTCGACGAAGCGGTGGCGCACGCCGCGGCGGGCTTGCGTATCAAACTCGACGCCGCCGACGCGGTGCCGATGCTGGCGAAACTGATGGCGAAGGAAATCGGCGGCAAGGGCAGGGTATCGCTGGTGGTGCCGGTGACGCCGGCGCGCGAAGTGGAAATCGTGCTGCCGGGCGGCTTCAAGATCGGGCCCGGCATCAGAGGCCAGGTGCAGGCGGTGCCCGGCGTGCTCGAGGTTCACGATATCTGACCACAACGGGGTTCGCGGCAGACGGAGGAAGATAAGGAATGAACGCCGAGGAACTGCGTGCGCTCCAGGCGCCGATCAAATCGAACTATCGCGAGGCGCCGGAAAACGCGGTCTTCACCCTCAGGGCCAAGGGTGATCTCGGCGCCGGCCTGACGTGCAAGGTCGAGACGGGGCGCGGCCTCGCGCAGGCGGGGCTGCATCCCAAGACCGGCGGCGACGGCCTGTCGCTCTGTTCGGGCGATATGCTGCTCGAGGCGCTGGTGGCGTGTGCCGGCGTCACTTTGAACGCGGTCGCGACGGCGCTGGATCTGAAGCTGCGCGATGCGACGGTGTATGCCGAGGGCGATATCGACGCGCGCGGCACGCTGGGCGTCGACAAGAACGCGCCCGTAGGCTTTCGTGAAATCCGATTGCGCTTCGACATCGATTCCGACGCGACGCCGGAACAGCTCGACACGCTGGTCAAACTGACCGAGCGCTATTGCGTCGTGTTCCAGACGATCAACAAGCGCCCGGAGTTGAAAGTCTCGCGCTCGGCCGCGGGCGGAAACTGATCAGACCGACGCCTGACGCAGCTTCGGGATCGTCCCGGCGCCGAAGTCGCGATACCACTCCATCAATTGCTGCGGCGACGCCATGCGATTGAAAATGGCCGCGAAATGCCCGGCGCCCGCGCTCTTGCATTGGGCGGCAACTTGCTCGGCGACCGTCGCTGGCGTGCCTGCGATGAACTCCTCGTCGCCGATCGAGAAGGCATGCGCCGACGGCGTGTCGAGCACGGCGGGCCGCCCGGGCAGATTGACGCGGGGATCGATCTGGATGAATTGCCGGAAATGCTTTGCCTGGTCTGCCAGCACTTCTTTCACATTCTTGTCGTTGTCGAGCATGGTGACTTGCCGGCGGAGGCACAGATCGTCGGGTCCGACCTTGCGTCCGATCTTGGCGGCTTCGTCGCGATACGCGTCGAAAATCTCGATGACGGTGCCCTGCGGATGGAACCCGGTGCAGATCTTGGCGCCGCGCCGGGCCGCCTTGCGGGCCGACGACACGCTGACCACCGTCACCCATTTCGGCGGCGCCGGAAGCTGGACGCAACGCGGCACGATGCGGAGATTGTCGAAATTCCAATATTTGCCGTGATGCGAAACCACCGGGTTGGCCAGCCAGGCATCGAGTATCTCAAGCATCTCATCGTTACGTTCGCGGGCCTCGTCCGGCGTGATGCCGACATTCGCCATCTCGTTCGGAATGCCGGCCGCGGTGCCGATCTCCAACCGCCCGCCGGTGAGATGATCGAGCATGCCGAATTCCTCGATCAACTGCCACGGCGAGTGGTACGGCGGCACCACGCCCATGACGCCGAGACGAATCTTCTTGGTGCGCAGGGCGACGTTGGAGATCAGCAGGTTGGGCGAGGGCGCATAGGCGGCGCCGAAATGATGCTCGCTGAAAAAGATGCCGTCGAAGCCGGCCGGTTCGGCGCTGGCCCACAGGTCGAGATAGGCATCGAAATAGCGCTGGGAGACGGCGGGATCGAACTTGACGTTCATCTCGGGCGGCGTCGGGAAGAACTCGAAAATCCAGGATTTGATCACGCCGGTCTCCCGCCTTGATGGTTTGTCGTCCAACGATGATGCCGTTTCCGCCGTCCGGCGACAAGGCGCGCGGCGGCTGCTATGGTCGGCTCATGAATTTTCTCGATCTCGACCGGGTTCGCGCCGCGACGCTGGAGACTGACCCGTTTCCTTATCTCGTGGTGCCGGGTTTCATTCCTGAGGCCGCACGCGCCGCCTTGTCCGGTGACTTTCCGCGCATCGACAAGGTCGGCAGCTTCCCGACCACCTCGCTTGATATCGGCGACACCTTTGCTGCGTTCCTGCGCGAACTCGAAGGTCCGGCGTTCCGCGATGTCATGGCCGCGAAGCTGCAAATCGACCTGACCGGCCGGCCGACCATGGTGACGGTGCGCGGCCAGTCGGGCGCGCGCGACGGCAATATCCATTCCGACAGCAAGACTAAGCTGGTCACGGTGCTGATCTACCTAAACGAGAGCTGGGAGGCGCCGGGCGGGCGGCTTCGCTTGCTGCGCTCGCCCAACAGTCTCGACGACATGGTCGCCGAAGTGCCGCCCGATGCCGGTACCTTGCTCGCCTTCGTCGTGACGCCACATTCCTGGCACGGCCACGCGCCGGCCTTCGGGCCGCGCCGCGTCATCCAACTCAACTGGGTCACGGACGAGAGCGTGGTTCGGCGTGAACAAGCCCGTCACAGCTTCTCGGCAAAAGTTAAGCGTCTGCTGGCCTTTGCCAAATGACTCGCCGCCGGGTAAAGAATAGTCACGGAATTCGTTAACAAGGGGAGGTCTAAATGGCCGATACCGTCAAATATGTGCTCGAGGAATCGAAGATTCCGAAGGCTTGGTACAACATCGTCGCCGATCTGCCGACACCGCCGCCGCCCGTGCTGCATCCCGGCACGTTGCAGCCGATCGGGCCCGGCGACCTGGCGCCGCTGTTCCCGATGGCGCTGATCATGCAAGAGGTCTCGGCCGAGCGGTACATCGACATTCCCGAGCCGGTTCGCGACGTCTACAGACAGTGGCGTCCGTCGCCGCTCTATCGCGCCCGTCGTCTCGAGAAGGCGCTCGATACCCCGGCGCGCATTTATTACAAATACGAGGGCGTCTCGCCCGCCGGCAGCCATAAACCCAACACGGCGGTGGCGCAGGCCTTCTACAACAAGCAGGAAGGCGTGAAGCGCCTCTCGACCGAGACCGGCGCCGGCCAGTGGGGCTCGGCGCTTGCTTTCGCGGGCGCGCTGTTCGGCCTCGAAGTCAAAGTCTACATGGTGAAGGTGAGCTATCAGCAGAAGCCTTACCGCAAGGCGCTGATGGAGGCGTGGGGCGCGCAGTGCGTCGCGTCGCCCTCGACCGAGACCAATGCCGGCCGACAGATTCTGAAGGAGCATCCGAACTCGACGGGCAGTCTTGGCATCGCCATCAGCGAGGCGGTCGAAGTCGCCGCGACGCACGACGACACCAAATACGCGCTCGGCTCGGTGCTGAACCATGTGCTGATGCACCAGACGGTGATCGGCCAGGAAGCGATCGAGCAGTTCGACATGGCTGACGACTATCCCGACATCATCGTCGGCTGCACCGGCGGCGGCAGCAATTTCGCCGGCGCCACCTTCCCCTTCATCGGCGCGCAGCTGCGCGGCGGCAAGAAGGTGCGGGTAATCGCATGCGAGCCGTCGGCGTGCCCGAGCCTCACGCGCGGCAAGTACGCCTACGATTTCGGCGATACCGGCCATCTCACCCCGCTGGTGAAGATGCACACGCTGGGCTCGACCTTCGTGCCGCCCGGCTTCCATGCCGGCGGCTTGCGTTATCACGGCATGGCGCCGCTGGTCAGCCTGGTGCAGGAGCAGGGGCTGATCGAATCCCGCGCCTACACGCAGACCAAGTGCTTCGAAGCGGGCGTTCAGTTCGCCCGCGCCGAGGGCATTCTGCCGGCGCCGGAAGCCAATCACGCTGTCCGCGGCGCGATCGACGAGGCGCTGCGCTGCAAGCGCGAGGGCAAGAAGCAGACGATCCTGTTCAATCTCTGCGGCCACGGTCATTTCGACATGCAGGCCTATATCGACTATTTCGCCGGCAAGTTGGAAGACAGCGCGTACGACGAGAAAGAATTGAAGGCGGCGATGGCGGATCTGCCGAAAGTCGCAGCCGAGTAGGATTGCTACATCACAACCGGGCGGGCGGGCTTCTTGGCCCGCCCGTTTTTTCTTGAGGGTTCATGGCAAGGGTCGTCGTTGTCGGCAGTATCGGGGTCGATCTGGTCGCCTATGCGCCGCGTCTGCCGGTGAAAGGCGAGACGATCCTCGGCGACAATTTCGCACGCTTCCCCGGCGCCAAAGGCGCGAACCAGGCCGTCGCGGCCGCGTTAGCCGGCGCGCGCGTCGCGATGGTCGGCGCGGTTGGCAACGATACGAACGGCGCGTTCATGCGGGACATACTCGCCGATCATGGCGTCGACGTGTCGGGTATCGAGACTGTCGAGGCCGCGACACAGGTCGCGCTGATCATGGTCGGTGGCGGCGACAATCAGATCGTCGTCGTGCCGGGCGCGAATATGCTTATCGATCCTGCGCGCATCGCGGCCCTTTCGTTTATGAAAGGCGACGTCTGTGTCGCCCAGGGCGAGACAACAGTCGAAGTGGTGCGCGCGGCCTTCTCCCAGGCCAGGCGGCTCGGCGCCGTGACCATCTTCAATCCGGCGCCCGCGGCGGAACCGGCACGGGAGATTCTGCCGCTCGCCGAATTCGTCGTGGTCAACGAAACCGAAAGCGAATTTCTCGCCGGCGAACGCTTTGATCTTGCACAAACCGAAACGTCGCTTGAGAGCGCCGCGCGCGCCCTAAAACTTTGCGACGATCAAACGCTCGTCGTCACGCTCGGCGATGCCGGGGTGGCAGCGCTGCATCGCGGCAATCCGATCCAAATCGGTGGGCATCGTGTCCAGGTCACCGACACGACGGGCGCGGGCGATTGTTTTGTCGGTACGCTCGCCGCGTCGTTGACACGCGGCGATGGCTTACGCGACGCACTGGTAGAAGCGAACGCTTCCGCCGCCCTATCCGTAGGGAAAAAGGGCGCCTTAGCGAGCTTCCCGACCCGTGCCGAGACGTTGGAATTTCTGCGCCGATGATTAATTTGTGATTTCCCTCCCATGTTGACCATCGCCGACCTGACATACCGGATTGCCGGACGCACGCTGCTCGAAGGCGCGTCGGCGCGCATTCCCGACGGCTGGAAGGTCGGGCTGGTCGGACGCAACGGGACCGGAAAATCGACACTGCTGAACCTCATTCGGGGCGAACTGTCCGCCGACGCAGGTTCGATCGAGGTAAGCGGCGGCGATCGCATCGGCATGGTGGAGCAAGAAGCGCCCGGCGGCGATCAGACGCCGATCGAGCATGTTCTGTCCGCCGACACCGAGCGCGCGGCGCTGTTGGCCGAGGAAAGCGCGACCAGCGATGCGGAGCGGCTTGCGCAAATCCACGACCGGCTTACGGTTATAGGCGCTCACGCCGCGCCCGCGCGGGCGGCCGCGATCCTCGCCGGGCTGGGCTTCAACGAAGCAATGCAACGACGACCGCTGTCGAGCTATTCCGGCGGCTGGCGCATGCGCGTCGCGCTGTCGGCGGTGTTGTTCAGCGAGCCGGAATTGCTGTTGCTCGACGAGCCGACCAATCACCTCGACCTCGAAGCGACGGCGTGGCTCGAGGATTATCTCCGCTCGTATCCGCACACGCTGCTGATTGTGAGCCACGACCGCAGCCTGCTGAACGCGGTGCCCGATCACATTCTCCATCTCGATCGCACGACATTGACTCTCTACGCCGGCGGCTACGACGCGTTCGAGGAGCGGCGTGCGCTGCGCATGGCGCAGAGTAAGGCCGAGGCGGCCAAGCAGGAGGCGAGGCGCGCGCATCTTCAAGCCTTCGTCGACCGGTTCCGCGCCAAGGCCACGAAAGCGCGCCAGGCACAAAGCCGGCTCAAGATGATCGCGAAAATGAAGCCCGTTGCGGTGCTCGAGGACGAGGCCGCGCTCACCTTCGATTTCCCCGAGCCGCCGGAATTGCGTCCGCCGCTGATCAGCATCGAAAAAGGCTCGGTCGGGTATGAGCCCGGGCGCCCGGTGCTGCGCGATCTCGATCTGCGGCTCGACCCCGACGATCGGATCGCGCTGCTCGGCGCGAACGGCAACGGCAAGTCGACGCTGGCGAAATTGCTAGCGGGACGGATGACTCTGGAGGGCGGGCATCAACACCGCTCGCCTAAGCTCGGCATCGGGTTTTTCGCGCAGCATCAGATCGAGGATCTGTCGCCCGAGGAAACGCCATTCGACCATCTGGCGCGGCTCATGCCCAAGGCATTGCCGACGGCGGTCCGTGCGCGGCTCGGCCGGTTCGGCTTCAGCCAGGACAAGGCCTTCGTGCCGGTCAAATCGCTGTCGGGCGGCGAGCGGGCGCGCCTCAATTTCGCGCTGATCACGCACGACGCGCCGTCGCTGCTGATCTTCGACGAGCCAACAAACCATCTCGACATCGACAGCCGTGCCGCGCTGGCGACGGCGATCAACGAGTTTCCCGGCGCCGTGATCCTGATCAGCCACGATTGGTACTTGCTGGAATTGACCGCTGACCGGCTGTGGCTGGTAGCGAATGGCCGGGTGACACCGTATGACGGCGACCTCGAGACGTATCGTTACGCAATGCTGAACAAGCAGCGGCCCGCGCCGGGACGTGACAAAACTGTGACCCCGTCGCCTGCGCCGAGCCGCAAGAAGCTTGAACCGATGCGACGCGCGGCCCGCGACGCCGAAGCCCGTCTCCAACGCATCGCGTCCGACCGTTCATTCGTCGAAAGCCGCCTTGCGTCTGCGAATCTTACCGCGGCCGAGCGGGTCGAATTGATGCATCGCCATGCCGAGTTGACGAAGCTCGTGTCGGCGGCGGAGAAAGCCTGGCTCGAGGCGGCGGAAGCGCTTGAGTCAGCGGCTGCGTTTCGTTGACTCGGCTGGTAGTGCCGCGTAGGCTTCGTTCAACCAACCAAAAATAAAATTGAATCAGCGAACGGAGGAACCCATGCGCATGCTTGGACGCGTCGCCGTTTCGATGACTGCGGCGACAATTGGATTTTCCATCATTTCGGCGGCGGTTGCGGCGGACGAAACCAAGCCCGCGACCCTCTATGGCGATATGAGTTCGGTGACGCAGGACATGCTGAACCGCGCCGGACATGACGGAAACGATTTCCTTCTGACCAACGGCAATTACTGGCAGCAGCGCTTCTATCCCAACCGTCAGATCAACCGCGACAACGTCGCTGGGCTCCGGCCGGCGTGGATCTTCCAGACCGACGTTACGGAATCGATGGAGACATCCCCGCTGGTGGTGAACGGCGTGATGTACGTCACCACATCGTTCGACCACGTCTACGCGCTCAATGCGCGGACCGGCGAGGAATTGTGGCACTACCAGCAGAAGCTCGGGCCGATCACGACTTATTGCTGCGGCCCGAACAATCGGGGCGTCGCTCTCTACGGCGACAACGTCTATCTCGCGACCCTCGACGCCAAGCTGGTCGCGCTTGACGCCAAGACCGGGAAGGTGAAATGGGAAACCCAGATCGCCAATCCCGAGGAAGGCTACAGCGAAACCATGGCGCCGACCGCCGTGGACGGCAAAATTCTGATCGGCACCAACGGCGGCGAGTACGGAATCCGCGGCTTCGTCAAGGCGTACGACGCCAAGGACGGCCATCTCATCTGGACCTTCTACACCATTCCCGAAAAGAATGAAGGCGTGTGGGCGGCACAGGACGCGACCGGCCGCGACATGCATCGCGACATCGCGGCGGAAAAAGCCAATCTGGCAAAGGCGGGCGATCTCTATAAGCGGCTCGGCGGCGGCGTGTGGCAGAACCCGTCGGTCGATCTGGCGACGCGGCGCATCTATTTCGTCGTCGGCAATCCGTCGCCCGATCTCGACGGCGCGGCGCGCCCGGGCGACAATCTCTATACGGACTCGCTGGTGTCGGTCGATCTCGATACCGGCAAATATGTCTGCCACTACCAGTACATCGCACACGACGTCTGGGATCTGGATGCCGTCAGCCCGACCGTTCTCGCGGAAGCGAAAGATGCCGACGGCAAGATCGTTCCCGTGGTGATGGAGGCGGGCAAGACCGGCCATGTCTATGTCAACAACCGCAAGGATTGCAGCCTGATCCGGTTCTCCGAAGCGATGGTGCCGCAGGAGGACATGTGGTCGCTGCCGTCCGCCAAGGGCACGCGGATGCTGCCGGGCGCCAATGGCGGCGTGGAATGGTCGCCGATGGCCACGAACCCGTTCCTCGGTCTCGCCTACGCCATCAACCTGCATCAGCCGATGACCTACACCGTCACCAGCGCGCCATATCCCAACGGAAAGCTCTGGCTCGGCGGCGCCTTCGCGGTGATCCCGACGGAGGCGCAGTGGGGCAACATCACCGCGGTGGACTACAATACCGGCAAGATCCGCTGGCAGGTGAAGACGCCGCAGCCGATGATAGGCGGCGTTCTCGCGACCGCGGGCGGCCTGGTGTTCACGGGCGAAGGCAACGGCCGGTTCGCGGCCTACGATTCCGCGACCGGATCGCGCTTGTGGCAGTTCATGGCCGGCGCCGGCGTCAACGCGCCGCCGTCGTCCTATACCGTCGACGGCAAGCAATACATCGTGGTCGCGGCCGGCGGCAACGTGCAGCTCAATTACCGGCGCGGCAACGCGATCATCGCGTTTTCCCTCGCTGAATAGCGAGGGCTGACAACGGAAGCATGTGGCGGGTCGCTCTAGCGCTGTTGACTCTCGGCTGGAGCGTTACCGGCGTCGCGCAGACTCAGACCGTCGAGCAAAAGGCGGCGGCGTGCGCCGCGTGCCATGGCGAGAAGGGCGTGCCTGTCGACAAGGCCTTTCCGGTAATTTGGGGCCAGCACCAGGGTTATCTGTTCCTGCAATTGCGCGACTTCAAAGCCGGCGCCCGCAAAAACGACTTCATGCAGGCGGTCGTCGCCGAGCTGAGTCGCGACGACATGATGGCGCTTGCCGAGTATTTCTCGAAGAAGCCGTGGCCCGATTTGCGGCAGAAATCGGCGACCGACGCCGAGGCCGCGGTGGCCAATCGGGTCAATGTCTCGATTGGTTGCACCGGATGCCATCTCGGTCAATATCAAGGCGACGCCACGGTGCCCCGTCTTGCCGGTCAGCAGCACGACTATTTGCTGAAATCGATGCGCGACTTCCGCAGCCGGGCCCGCGCCAACAATCCCGGCATGACGGATTTGATGAAAGCCACGGCGGAAGCCGATTTCGAGCCCGAGGCGAATTTTCTCGCGGGTCATTAACCGCGCTGCGCCAACTTTACAGAGTCTAGAGGCTCGGGCTAAATGCGGGCCATGCAAACCAACGAAATTCGCGCCGCTTTTCTCGAATTTTTCGCGCGCAACGGGCATGAGGTGGTGCCGTCGTCGCCGCTGGTGCCGCGCAACGATCCGACGCTGCTGTTCACCAATGCGGGCATGGTGCAGTTCAAGAACGTCTTCACCGGCGCCGAGAAACGGCCCTATTCCCGCGCCGCCTCGTCGCAGAAATGCGTCCGCGCCGGCGGCAAGCACAACGATCTCGAAAATGTCGGCTATACGGCGCGGCATCACACGTTTTTCGAGATGCTCGGCAATTTCTCCTTTGGCGATTATTTCAAGGAACTTGCCATCGAACTGGCGTGGAAGCTCATCACCAAGGAATTCGGCATTTCGCCCGACCGGCTGACCGCGACGGTCTATGCCGACGATGACGATGCGGCCAAGCTGTGGCGCAAGATTTCCGGGCTGCCGGACAGCCGCATCATCCGCATCGGCACCTCCGACAATTTCTGGGCGATGGGCGAGACCGGTCCGTGCGGGCCGTGCTCGGAAATCTTCTACGATCACGGCGACCATATCGCCGGCGGCCCGCCGGGCAGTCCCGACGCCGACGGCGACCGGTTCGTCGAAATCTGGAATCTTGTCTTTATGCAGTACGAGCAGGTGACGCGCGAGCAGCGCCTGGACCTGCCGCGGCCGTCGATCGATACCGGCATGGGGCTGGAGCGCATCGCCGCAGTGCTGCAAGGCAAGCACGACAATTACGACACCGACATTTTGCGTGCCCTGATCGTGGCGTCGGCGGAAGCGTCGAACGTCGCCGCCGACGGACCGCATGCCGTTTCGCACCGCGTCATCGCGGATCATTTGCGCGCCTCGTCCTTCCTGATCGCCGACGGCGTGCTGCCGTCCAAGGAGGGAAGGGGTTACGTGCTGCGCCGGATCATGCGCCGCGCGATGCGCCATGCGCACATCATCGGTTGCCGCGAGCCGCTGATGTGGCGGCTGGTGCCGGCGCTGGCACGGCAGATGGGCGGGCACTTCCCCGAACTGTTGCGCGCCGAGGCACTGATCACCGAAACCCTGAAGCTCGAAGAGACCGGGTTCAAACAAACCTTGGAACGCGGTCTCAAGCTGCTCGACGACGAGGAAGCCAAGCTCGGCGCCGGCCAGCCGTTCCCCGGCGACGTCGCGTTCAAGCTTTACGACACGTATGGCTTCCCGCTCGACCTGACGCAGGACGTGCTGCGCGGCCGCGACCGCACGGTCGCGACGGACGGCTTCGACGCGGCGATGACGAAACAGCGGAACGACGCGCGGAAAAGCTGGGTTGGTTCCGGCGAGGCGGCGACCGGCGAACAATGGCTGGCGCTCCGCGATGAATTGGGCGCCACCGAATTCCTCGGCTACGACACGCACAATGCCGAAGGCGTGATCCAGGCCATCCTCGTCGACGGCAAGCGGGTCGATCGCATCGAGGCCGGCACCCAGGCCGCGATCGTCGTCAACCAGACACCGTTTTATGGCGAGTCCGGCGGCCAGATGGGCGATACCGGGGTGATGTTCACCGCGGGCGGCGGCGATTTCACCGTGACCGATACGCAACGCGAAGCCGGCGATTTGTTCGTTCATATCGGCAAGCTCGAACGCGGCGCGCTGGAGGAAGGCGACGCGGTGTCGCTGCGCATCGACGACACGCGGCGCAGGCAACTCCGCGCCAACCACTCCGTCACGCATCTGCTGCACCAGGCGCTGCGGCGACGGCTGGGCGATCATGTCACGCAGAAAGGCTCGCTGGTCGCGCCGGATCGCATGCGGTTCGATTTCTCCCATCCGCGCCCGATGACTCACGAGGATGTCGTCGCGGTCGAAGGCGCGGTCAACGACCGTATCCGCCAGAACGGTGAAGTGACGACGCGGCTGATGACGCCGACGAAGGCGGTCGAGGCCGGTGCGCTGGCGCTGTTCGGTGAGAAATACGGCGACGAAGTCCGCGTCGTCGCGATGGGCGAGGACACGGACGACCACGACCATGCCCGGCATTTCTCCGTTGAACTATGCGGCGGCACCCATGTTGCCCGAACCGGCGATATCGGTCTGTTCAAGATCGTCTCCGAAAGCTCCCTGGCGTCGGGTGTCCGCCGCATCGAGGCGCTGACCGGCGCCGCGGCGGAGGCTCATGTCGAGCGCGAGGAAACGCTGCTCCACGACATGGCGGCGACGCTCAAGACCGGACCCGCCGAGCTGCCCGCGCGGCTTGCAGGTTTGCTCGAGGATCGCCGCAAGCTGGAGCGTGAACTGGCCGAGGCGCGGCGCGCTTTGGCATCAGGCGGCGGCGGGGCGAAGGCCGCGCCGGCCGCGAAGGACGTCAACGGCATCAAGTTCGCCGGCCGCGCCGTCGCCGATCTGCCGGCCAAGGACTTGAAGGGCCTCGCCGACGCGATGAAGCGCGAGATCGGCTCCGGAATCGTTGCCGTCGTCTCCAGCGCCGAGGGAAAGGCGTCGCTGGTGGTCGGCGTCACCGATGATCTCACCAAGCGCTTCAACGCGGTCGAACTTGTGAAGCTCGGCGCCGCGGCGCTCGGCGGCAAGGGCGGCGGCGGCCGGCCCGACATGGCCCAGGCCGGCGGCCCCGACGTCGCTCAGGCCGACGCGGCGCTCGAAGCGGTCGAACGCGGAATCGCCGGGGCTTAAATCTACTTCGGCTCCGGCACGCGTCCCGCGCCCTGGCGCTCAAACATCCAGATCGGATATTCCGGCCGAAGCTTGCTGACCTCGTCGAGCGTGGCGAGATCGGCGGCGTCGAGTTTCAGCGCGGTCGCGCCGATATTGTCGGCAAGCTGTTCCTCGGTCTTGGCGCCGACGATCACCGACATGACGTTCTTGCGGCTCAAGAGCCAGCCGAGCGCGACGCGCGCCACGGAGACGTTGTGCTTGGCGGCGATCGGCCGCATCGCATCGACAATGTCGAACGTGCGGTTCTTGTCCATCGGCGGGAAATCGAAACCGGCGGAGCGGCGGGCATTGTTCGGTCCGGCGCGGTCGCGTTCGAACTTGCCGCTCAACAGGCCGCCCGCGAGTGGGCTCCACACCATAAGCCCCATCTGCTCGGCGTCCATCATCGGCAGGATTTCGCGTTCGAGATCCCTGGAAGCAATGGTGTAGAACGCCTGCACCGTCTCGAACCGCGCCCAGCCGTGGAGCGCCGACAGGCCCAGCGTCTTTTCGATCTGCCATGCCGCGAGGTTGGAGCAGCCGATGTAACGGACGAGGCCGCGCTTTACGAGATTGTCGAGCGCCGCCATGGTCTCGTCGAACGGCGTCACCGCGTCGTAGCCGTGGATCTGATAAAGGTCGATGTGGTCGGTCTGAAGCCGTTTGAGGCTGTCCTCGACCGCGTCCATGATGTGCCCGCGCGTCAGGCCGATATTGTTCGGCCCCGGCCCCATGCGGCCGCGTACCTTGGTGGCGATGACCACATCATGGCGCGGCACGCCGACATTCTTCAGCGCCTGGCCGAGATAGCGTTCGGACTCACCCTGGCTGTAAACGTCGGCGGTGTCGATGAAGTTGATTCCCGAATCAAGCGCCTGCTTGACTAGTTTGGTCGCGCCCTCCTGGTCGACCTGGCCGACATTCTTGAACATACCCGTGCCGGCAAAGGTCATGGTGCCAAGGCAGAGTTCAGACACGTACAGCCCGGTGCGGCCCATCATGTTGTATTTCATCGCGCGAAGCTCCTACCCGAACTGATAGCCGGAAATGGCCTTGCCGACGATCTTGTCGCCGAACGCGTGGCGCCCGACATCGCCGCCCGCGGCCCCTGCCGCGACGTGGAGCGGCAAGAGATGCTCCTCGCGCGGATGGCAGAAGCGCGCCCAGGGCGCATTCTCCCATTCGGCGAGCTTGGCGTTGCGCCGCTCGGGATCGGTATCGGTTGCCGCTTCGGTCAGCCACGCGTCGAATTCGGCGACCGCGTTGTCGACGTCCTGGCGCTGCACATACATGGCGCGGAGATTGTGATAGCTCATGCCGGAGCCGACGATCAGCACGCCTTCGTCGCGCAACGGCGCGAGCGCCTTCCCGAGTTTGATATGCGCGGCGGCGTCGAGGCTGGCGAGCAGCGATAGTTGAATCATCGGCACGTCGGCGTCGGGATAGATCAGCTTGAACGGGACGAAGACGCCGTGATCGAGCCCGCGATGATCGTCCTCGCCGGCGCGATAGCCGGCGTGCGACAGAAGCTCCTCGATCCGCGCCACGACTGCCGGCGAATTATGTGCAGGGTAGGTGAGTTGGTAGGTGTGCTCCGGGAAGCCGTAATAATCGAACAGCAGCGTGTGATTCGGCGCGGTGTTCACCGTCGGGCGCGGCATTTCCCAATGACCCGAGATCACCAGCACCGCTTTCGGGCGCTGGCCCAGCGACTTGTCGATGCCCTTGAGATAATTCGCCAAGGGATCCCACAGATCGCGCGGCAGCGGCGGCGAGGGCTCCATGAAAAAGCATGGCCCGCCGCCATGCGGGATATAGAGGGTTGGCAGGCGGGCGGCGGCTTTGCTCATGGATCGGTTCCCGGGTGAGTCGCGCTTTCGTAGCACATTCGGTTTCGTTTTTTGGGCGGAAATGGCGGAGAGCCGCGAAAAATTGGGTTCGTTCTGCAAAATTAATTTTTTTAGGGTCGGCGCAATCCTCACCGCCGCCTCTTTGTCAGAGATAACGTGGAATGCGTTTGTTTCAAGGGGCGGCGGATGGCACTCTCAAGGCAGGCACGCTACAACACGAAACTCGCATGGCCACCCAAGCTCCGGACATCACCGACCTCATCGCCAACAACCGAAGTTGGGCCGAGGGAAAGAAGGCGGTCGATCCCGGCTTTTTCCGCCGCCTCGTGGCGCAGCAGGCGCCGGCGTATTTGTGGATCGGCTGTTCCGACAGCCGGGTGCCGGCCAACGAGATCGTCGGGCTCGATCCTGGCGAGTTGTTCGTCCATCGCAACGTCGCGAACCTCGCGCCGCCGCAGGACGCGAATTATCTCTCGGTGCTGCAATACGCGGTGCAGGTGCTGAAGGTCAGCCACGTCATCGTGGTCGGCCACTATGGGTGCGGCGGCGTCCGCGCCGCATTCCGCAACCAGCGCCTCGGCCTGATCGATCATTGGCTGTCGCCGATCCGCGCGGTGATGCGCGACCACGAAGCGGAACTAGCCGCGCTGCCGAACGACGCCGCGCGCGAAGACCGGCTGTGCGAGTTGAACGTGCGCCGCCAAGTCGAAAACGTCGGGGCCGATCCGTTCGTCGTCGACGCCTGGGCGGCGGGCGCGAACCTCGCGATCCACGGCTGGTGCTATTCGATCGCCGACGGGCTGGTGAAGGATCTCGGCGCGACGGTGCGCAACGCGGCGGAAGCGGCACGGCTAAGGAGCTAGTTCCGATGGCGATGAGATTCCTATTGCCGCTGGCGTTCGGATCGTTGATCGCGACAGGTTCCGTCTCGGCCGGGGCCACGGATTTGACGGTGACGCTCGTCGCCATCGCCAGCCCGGTCCATCCCGGCGGCGTCGTGACTCTGACGGTCCGGACCGCGCCCGGCGCGACCTGCCAGGGCAGCCGGCAAGGCCATTTCAGCAACGACTACACCATTGTGCTTCCGCCGGTGACGGCGGCGAGTGATGGCACCGCGTCGTGGCGATGGCGGGTGCTGTCCGGGCGGCATCCCATCGGCGCGCGCGGCGTTCGCGTGACGTGCGCCGCCGGCGACCGCTCCGGGATGCTGGCGACGCAGTTCAGCGTCGAGTGACAGGGTTTCGCCGCCATTCGAGCACGGCGTGTCCGAGGCGCGCGTCGTAGCGGGGCAGGGTCTGCGGCGGCGTGGTGATGAACAGGCGGTCGCCCTCGACACGGAAAAAACGGACTTGCTCGGTGCCGACCCAGGACGGGTGCCAGGCGATGTCCACGTTGGTGATGAATTTGTCGCCCTCGATGCGATAAGGGCCGGAATAAGCGAGCATGTTGCGGAACAGCGTTGCCGTGTCGGGGTCGGCGCGCTGCGCCTTGGCGCCGGTCGTGATGATCCCGATCATGTGTCCTTCCGGCGTCAGCACGATGACGCCGTCGGGATGCGCGCCATAAACATCGACGCGCTCGCCGGTGTCGTCGAAGACGAATTGCATCGACACCAGCGTCCAGACGCCGAGGGGATTGTTGCTGTCGGTCATCATCTATCCGCCAATTTTGAACCACCAGGACACCAAGACACCAAGTACCACAAAATCTTCCATACCGGCGAAAACCGGTATCCACGGAGCCATACGTCGATGGACCCCGACTTTCGTCGGGGAGGTGCAAATTCCTATTTCTTGGCGCCTTGGCGTCTTGGCGGTTAACGAACGAAAGATTACGCCGCCTTCTTCTGCCACAGGCGCTTTGTCGCGAGCGCCGCGCCGTCCGACAGCGCCTTGAGCTTGGCCCAGGCGATCTGCGGATGGACGCGGCCACCCAGGCCGCAATCGGTCGAGGCGATGACGGCGTCGCGGCCAACCACGTCGGCGAATTGGCAGATGCGGTCGGCGACCAGTTCCGGGTCCTCGATCAGATTGGTCGAATGCGTCACCACGCCGGGCAGGATTTTCTTGCCGGCGGGCAGCTTCACGTCCTTCCAGATCTTCCATTCGTGCTCGTGGCGCACGTTCGCCGCCTCGAACGAGTAATAGTCGCAATTCACCGCCAGCATCAGGTCGACGATGTGCTTCATCGGAATGTCGGTGGTGTGCGGCCCGTGCCAACTGCCCCAGCACAGATGGAACCGCACCTTGTCGGAGGGCAGGCCCTTGATCGAATGGTTGAGCGCGTCGATCTGCATGCGGGTGTAACGGCGATAGCCTTCGATGCTGGGTTCGTCCTTCTGCTGATCCCAATTCTCGCCGATCGCGGGATCGTCGAGCTGCACGATCAGGCCGGCATCGACGATCGCCTTGTATTCCTCGCGCATCGCGTCGGCACAGGCGTAGAGCAGCTCTTCCTCGGTCTTGTAATGCTCGTTGGGCATGCGCGCGCAGCTCGCCGGCGCGATCGCGTTCATCCACGCGCCTTCGGTGCCGAGCCCCGCCGCCTTGAGGCCGGCCTTGAAATTGTCGATGTCGCGTTTGATCGCCTCTTGCCCTTTGTACGTGATCGGGCCGATCGCCGCGGGGCTGTGGTTGGTCATGAATTGCTCGGGGAGCGCGCAGCCCGATTGCGGGTCCATATAGGCGTCCTGAAATCGCCCCATGTCCCGGCGGTCGGTCCAATTGCCGACGACGAAATCCTTGGGCGCCATCGGCGTCTTGATGTGGGCCGACAAGGTCGTCGCCCACAGCGAAACGTTCTTCGCTTCGACGCCGCCTAGCCGCTGCACCACATAGGTCCACCAGGCGCCGTAATCGTAGGCCCAGCCCACCGTGTGGCCGACCTCGCCGTCATTGATGAGGTCGATTCCGACATCTTTCTGGTGACGGACGACGTCGGCGACGGCGTCCTTCATTTCGCGGTCGAACGCCGCCCGGTCGAACGCCTGGCCCAGCGTGCGCTTCTGGGCGACGTCGAGCAGCTTCTGCGGCCGCGGCAGACTGCCGACATGGGTGGTGAGAATCTTGTTCGCCATCGTGTCCTCCCGATTGGCTATGAGCGCCGCGCTTCGCGGCGCGATCGTTCTGGTTTGCTCAACGCTATCAAAATAGGCGCCATGCCCGCAAGGATCGGCGCCCTTCCCGCCGCCCGCCGGAACGCCATGAGCAGCCGCTGGGTATAAATACTCAAGTTTATTGCCGATTTTCAAAAATACATGGAAATAGAGCCGATTAATTTGCTGCCGTGCGAATTATTTATTTAACGACTTGAATAATGATAATAATAGTCCCACCTGTCCTGTTGATTTGGATGATAATCATTCAAATTATATTTCAAATTTTTTGGAGAAACGCCATGAACGCGCAAGACGCGACCGAAAACCCGACCCGTTCGACAAAGACACGCAATGCGAGCACGTTGTTCCGCGTCGCCGTGTTCGCGACCGGGTTGGTGGCCCTCGGTACCGCCGCAGCCCAGGCGCAAACGGCCGCGCCGGAGGCTACCGCCGCTGCGACCGTCGTTCGCGGCTCGGCACCGACCAATGACATGGGCCGGCTCGGACCCGCCGAGGCGAAGCATTACGGCAACCGGAACTACTTTTAGCCGGAATTTAAGTGTGCGGAACGTGAGCATTCCGGCGACGTAGAGTTCTTGTCGGAACGCCCGCCCCGCTTCGCGACGATGCGGGGCGGATGTCAATCCGCCGTCGGTGCCGGGCAATTCGGAAGGCCGATTGCGCTGCGCTTACCCGCCCTACGATTACCAGTGGCAGCCCCCTCCCAACCCTCCCCCGCCTGCGGGGGAGGGAAGAAAACGCATCGCGTTTTCGGGTGGGGGCTTTGTGCGGAGAAATCGGGCCGAGGTGCCAGAAAAATTGAACCGCCAAGGCGCCAAGACGCCAAGAAAAACTTCCCATACCGGCGAAAGCCGGTATCCATTGTGCAGCGGCGCGATGGACCCCGACTTTCGTCGGGGTGGTGACGCTATTCTTCTTGGCGTCTTTGCGGCTTGGCGGTTAGACGGGCTGGGGGATCACGCTTCGCTTTTCGGCTCTACGCTAGCTGCTCGCTCGCGCCCGGGATGAGGTTGATAAGAAACGGATCATGCACCCAACATCGAAAAATCTCGCCTCATCCCGAGCTGGCGCCGAAGGCGCCTGTCGAGGGACGCACCACCACCCCGACGAAAGTCGGGGTCCATCGTGCCGCTGCTCCATGGATACCGGCTTTCGCCGGTATGGAATTTGTTGCTTGGCGTCTTTGCGCCTTGACGGTTAATCGGGTGAGCAGGTTGCGCGTAGCCTATCCGCCCTACGCTTGCTGCGATGTTACCCGTAACTTGCGAGACAGAATGATTCGCTTCAATCCCAAAAAAATTCCTAAGGCGACAAGGCAAGTTAGAATGAGATTTATCGGATCGAATAATCCGCCGATAGACCCTACTAAATATGAAACGACCGCACCGTTAGCTTTTCGAAAGCGCGAGATTTCTCCGTCACGGCGTAATTTGTCCGCGCATTGTTGACCTAGAATCCTTGCGAGACCTTCGCTCATCGGGCGATCACCGAGAGATACTGGCTGTCCGAGTTCGCAACGCCAACCATGAGGCATGTCCGCCGCTTCTAGTTCGGTAGCGATTAGCGACGACAGATGAGGAACAATTAGGATTCCAAGAACGGCGGCCACGATCGCAACTATGGCAGTCCTCATGCTTTCGCTCCTCAATAGCTAATGGGAGAGCTAAGCCCGCTTCTTTTTTTTCTCCGCGACGCCCTGCCGCGCGAGGTAGGGGCGGAGGTATTGGCCCGTATATGAGTCCCGCGCGTCGGCGATTTGTTCCGGCGTGCCGGCGGCGACGACCTTGCCGCCTTTGTCGCCGCCCTCGGGGCCGAGATCGACGATCCAATCGGCGGTCTTGATGACTTCGAGATTGTGCTCGATCACCACCACCGTGTTGCCCTGATCGACCAGCGTGTGCAGCACTTCGAGCAATTTCTTCACGTCCTCAAAATGCAGACCCGTGGTCGGCTCGTCGAGAATGTAGAGCGTCTTGCCGGTGGCGCGGCGCGACAGTTCTTTCGCCAACTTGACGCGCTGCGCCTCGCCGCCCGACAGCGTGGTCGCAGGCTGGCCGACATGGATATAGCCGAGCCCGACGCGCTGTAAGGTCACCAGCTTGTCGCGCACGGATGGGACTGCCTTGAAGAACTCGGCGCCTTCATCGACCGTCATGTCGAGCACGTCGGCGATGGATTTTTCCTTGAACTGAACCTCGAGCGTCTCGCGGTTGTAGCGCTTGCCGTGGCAGACGTCGCATTGGACATAGACGTCGGGCAGGAAGTGCATCTCGATCTTGATGACGCCGTCGCCCTGGCACGCCTCGCAGCGCCCGCCCTTGACGTTGAACGAGAACCGTCCCGGCCCGTAGCCGCGCGCCTTTGACTCGGGCAGGCCGGCAAACCAATCGCGGATCGGCGTGAACGCGCCGGTATAGGTCGCGGGGTTGGAGCGCGGCGTGCGGCCGATCGGCGACTGGTCGATATCGACGATCTTGTCGAGATGCTCGGTGCCGAGGATGGCGTCGTGCGGCCCCGGATGCTCGCGCGCGCCGTTGAGGAACTTCGCCAGCGCCTTGTACAACGTATCGACGATCAGGCTCGACTTGCCGCCGCCCGACACGCCGGTGATGCAGGTGAACGTGCCGAGCGGCAGCGCGACGTCGATGTTTTTGAGGTTGTTGGCGCGCGCGCCCTTGATTTCGAGCACCTGGCCGAGATGGCCCTTGCGCCGCGTCTCCGGCACGTCGATGCGGCGCCGGCCGGTGAGATACATGCCGGTGATGCTGGCGGGCGTATTCAGCACTTTCTCCGGCGTGCCGGCGGCGATGACGTGGCCGCCGTGAACGCCCGCGGCCGGCCCCATGTCGATAAGGTAGTCGGCGGCGCGGATCGCCTCCTCGTCATGCTCGACGACGAGGACGGAATTGCCGAGATCGCGCAGCCGCTTCAGGGTCGCGAGCAGCCGGTCGTTGTCGCGCTGATGCAGGCCGATGGATGGCTCGTCGAGCACATAGAGCACGCCGGTGAGGCCGGAGCCGATCTGCGAGGCGAGGCGGATGCGTTGGCTTTCGCCGCCGCTGAGCGTGCCGGAATTGCGCGACAAAGTGAGATATTCGAGGCCGACATTCTCGAGAAAGCCGAGCCGCTCGTTGATCTCCTTGAGGATGCGGCGCGCGATGTCGTTCTGCTTGTCGGTGAGCTTGTCCTCGAGCCCGCCGAACCATTTCACCGCGGCCGAAATCGAGAACTCGCTGACCTGCGCGATGTCGTGCTTGTCGATCTTGACCGCCAGCGCCTCGGGCTTGAGGCGCTTGCCGTGGCAGGTCTCGCATTCCGCCGTGTTGTGATAGCGCCCCAGTTCCTCGCGCACCCAGGCGCTGTCGGTTTCGCGATAGCGCCGGTCCATGTTCGGGATCACGCCCTCGAACGGCCGCGTCGTGGTGTAGGCGCGGCGGCCGTCGTCGTATTTCATCGCGACCGGCGCGTCGCCCGAGCCGAACAGAATGGTGTCGCGCATTTTCTCGGGCAGCTCGCGCCACGGCGTCGTCATGCTCTGCTTGAAATGCCGCGCCAGGCTGTCGAGTGTCTGCATGTAATATTGCGACGTCGAATTGGCCCACGGCGCGACCGCGCCTTCGCGCAACGACAGGCGGTCGTCGGGCACCACCAGCTCGGGATCGAAGAACAGCTTGGTGCCGAGCCCGTCGCAGGTCGGGCAGGCGCCGTACGGATTGTTGAACGAGAACAGGCGCGGCTCGATCTCGGGAATGGTGAAGCCCGAGACCGGGCAGGCGAACTTGGCCGAGAAGATGATCTGCTCGTCGCGGTCGGCGTTTTCGGCGATGGCGATGCCGTCCGCGAGTTTGAGCGCGGTCTCGAATGAATCGGCGAGACGCTGCTTGATGTTGTCGCGCACCACCAGCCGGTCCACCACGACGGAAATATCGTGCTTTAGCTTTTTGTCGAGCGTCGGCGCGGCGTCGATCTCGACCATCTTGCCGTCGATCTTGACGCGCTGGAATCCCTTCTTCTGCAGCTCGGCGAGTTCCTTGCGGTACTCGCCCTTGCGGCCGCGCACCATCGGCGCCAGCAGATAAAGCCGCGTGCCGTCGGGCAGAGCCAGGACCCTGTCCACCATCTGCGAAACCGTCTGGCTCTCGATCGGCAGGCCGGTCGCGGGCGAGTAGGGGATGCCGACGCGCGCGAACAACAGGCGCATATAGTCGTAGATCTCGGTGACCGTGCCGACCGTCGAGCGCGGATTGCGCGAGGTGGTCTTCTGCTCGATGGAGATCGCGGGCGACAGGCCTTCGATAGAATCGACGTCGGGTTTCTGCATCAGTTCGAGGAACTGGCGCGCATAGGCCGACAGGCTCTCGACGTAGCGGCGCTGGCCCTCGGCATAGATCGTGTCGAAGGCGAGCGACGACTTGCCGGAGCCGGAAAGCCCGGTGATGACCACCAGCGAATCCCGCGGCATCTCGACATCGATGTTCTTGAGATTGTGCTCGCGCGCGCCGCGAACCTTGATGTCCTGCATGTCCCACTAGCTCTTGGAGAAGGGCATTATATGGTCAGGCGCCTGTGGATAAGCTAGCGCGAAAAGGGCGGCGTCAGGCCCCTCCTGACAAGCGGTGGGAAACGGCGGTGGCCACCTTTTCCGCCCAGGTATCCCAGTTCAGCCGCGCCGCCGCGTCGGCCAGCGCCGCGCGCGACATCGCTTCATAGGCGGGCGGCGACGATGTCAATTCCATGATGGCGTCGGCATAAGCCGCGGCGGGCGCACCCGGCGGCAAAAGCAGGCCGGTAACGCCGTGCCGGACGGCCGCCGGCACGCCGCCCGTCGCGGTACCGATGCATGGCAGGCCGTGGTGCGCCGCTTCCGCGAAGGAGATGCCGAAACATTCCGCCTGGGTCGGCAACAAGAAAAAGGTTGCGTCGGCGTAAAGGCGATTGAATTTGCTCGCGCCGGTCTCGGTCGTCTTGCCGATAAAGCCGTGGAAGGTGACGTTGGCGGGTGTCGGCGCGCCCCTCATGACAGCGTCGGTGCGGCCGATGACGTCGAGCCGTGCCGGGATGCCGCGCCGCGTAAGCTCCGCGATCGTCGAGACGGCGATCGCGCCCCCCTTCCGTTTCCAATCGACGCCGTTGAACAAAAACCGCAGTTCGCCGGCGGGAAGTTTGCGCGCCGCGCCGCGGACATTGTCCACGTTGGCGCCCCAGGCGAAGTCATGCGCCACTGCCGGCGGCACGCCGTAGTCGCGGATTGCCGATTGGCGTGCCCAGTCCGACGCAAATACCGACAGAAACGCTCCGCGAAGGACCTTGGCCTCGATGATCTCGCCGCCGCGACGGGTCGATGCCGAGAATTTGTCGAAGGAATTGTAATAACCGAACATGGCGTGGAGCGTCGTATCGGATGCGTGGACGACGCGAAACTCGTCGACCAGAAGATGCGCCAGCGGACTGGCCATGAGCGCGAACACGATGTCCGGCCTGGCCGCGCGCACCCGCGCCACCGTCCGCGCGCCCGCCAACGCGGTCAGGCGCGGCGACCAATCGGCATGAAACCGTCCGACGGTCGCGGTCGTCGCGAGGCTCTTTGCGCCAAGGAACCAGCGGGGCCAGGGATCGTCGATAACGAGCGCGGGCTCGACACGCCGCTCGAGAGCGCGGCGCATGAAAAACGGCGAGCCCGACGCGAACGTCATGTCGTGCAGATTTCCTGAACCGATGAAAGCCGCGCGAATAACGACCCTCCCTGGCGACCCTCCGTTTTCCCTTGGTGTCGCGGCGCCGTGATGGTTCAATCTTTTCACGACCGGAGAAAAAACGTTAGGGGGGATTCATGGCCACAGCGTCCGCCGCGACGGTCGCCGCGAGGCTCGACCGCCTGCCGAATTCGTCCAGCGTTCGGCGGCTGGTGACGCTGATCTCACTCGGCGGCTGTTTCGAGTTCTACGATATTTTCTTCACGGCTTATGTCGCGCCGGGCTTGGCGAAATCGGGCATTTTCGGCGGCGCCGGCAGCATGTTTTTTGGCCTCAACGGTATTGCGGCGTTCGTCTCGGCGCTGTTCGCGGGCATGTTCGTCGGCACGCTGCTGTTCACGCCGCTGTCCGACCGGTTCGGCCGCCGCTCGATCTTCACCTTCGCGCTGCTGTGGTACTCGATCGCCACCGTGGTGATGGCGTTCCAGCACACCGCGACCGGCCTGTTGCTGTGGCGCTTCATCGCGTCGGTCGGAATCGGCGTCGAGTTCGTCAACAGCGACGCCTATGTCTCTGAACTGGTGCCGAAGGACCGGCGCGGCGCGGCCTTCGCCTACAACCAGTTCGTCATGTTCCTGGCGGTGCCGGTGGTGGCGCTGCTGTCGTACCTCCTGGTGCCGATCCATGTCGGCGGTTTCGACGGCTGGCGCATCGTGGTGCTGATCGGCGCGACCGGGGCGGTGTTCATCTGGTGGATCCGGCTTGGCCTGCCGGAATCGCCGCGCTGGCTGGCGCAGCATAGCCGCGCCGAGGAAGCCGACCGCATTATGTCGGACCTCGAGACGCGCGCCGCCGCCGAGACCGGGAAGCCGCTGCCGCCGCCGCAAGTCATCGCGGGCGAGACGGCAATGGTACAGGGCTCGTGGTTCGAAATCTGGCGGCCGCCTTATCTCAACCGCACGATCATCCTGGTAATCTTCAATCTGTTCCAGACCGTCGGCTATTACGGCTTCGCAAGCTGGGTGCCGCAATTCCTGATCTCGCAAGGCATCGATATGACCCGTTCGCTGCTCTACACCTTCATTATCGCGATCGCGAACCCGATCGGGCCGCTGTTGTTCCTGCGCCTCTCCGACAAGTTCGAGCGCAAGGCGCAGATTGCGATCGCCGCGATCTGCATCGCGATCTTCGGCCTGATCTTTTCGCAGCAGAGCGGCGCGGCCGGCATTCTGATCTGCGGGATCCTGGTGACGCTGGCGAATAACTGGATGTCATTCTCCTTCCACGCCTATCAGACGGAGCTCTACCCGACGCGCATCCGTGCGCAGGCGGTCGGCTTCGTCTATTCGTGGAGCCGGTTCAGCACCATCTTCACCGCGTTCATCATCGCCTTCGCGCTCGGCCGGTTCGGCGTCAGCGGCGTGTTCGTCCTGATCGCGGCGTGCATGGCCGTGGTTGCCGTCACCATCGGCGGCTTCGGCCCGCGCGTCACGCGCCTGCGGCTCGAGGAGGTGAATCGGTAAAAAATAGAAACATGAACCACCGAGATTCCAAGGCACCAAGCAACGTGATGCCACGCCGACGAAAGTCGGGGTCCACTGAACTGCAACAGGATGGATACCGGCTTTCGCCGCTATGGGAATCTCTTGGCGTCTTTGTGCCTTGGCGGTTCAAACCTTTTAGTTTTTTTCTTGCATCGTTCTAAATTTGTTCTCATATTAACCGAAGTCAAAAGGGGAGCATCCGCATGGCCGGAAGCGTCAACAAAGTCATTCTGATCGGCAACGTCGGCAAGGATCCGGAGATCCGCTCGACCAACGACGGCACGCGCATCGCGAATTTCACGCTGGCGACCTCGGAGACCTGGCGGGACAAGGCGTCCGGCGAGCGCAAGGAACGCACGGAATGGCACCGCATCGTGATCTTCAACGACCGGCTGACTGACGTGGTCGAGAAATACGTCAAGAAAGGCGCCAAGCTCTATATCGAGGGCGCGCTTCAGACGCGCAAATGGACCGACAAGGAAGGCCAGGAGCGCTACACCACGGAAGTGGTGCTGCAACGCTTCCGCGGCGAACTCACCATGCTCGACAGCCGGGGCGGCGGAAGCGGCGGCGGCGATTATGCCGAAGCGGAGGCCTCGGGCGGTGGCGGCGGTTTCGGCGGCGGCGCCGCCGGCGGCAACCGGAGCGGCGCATCGCGGGGTGGCGGGGGCGCCGATCTCGACGACGAAATCCCTTTCTAGAGGGCGCCAAATCGCGGCGCCGCGACTGGCGGAAAGAAGAGGCGAGATTCCAGTTTAAGCACCCGCGACAAACGACTGTTTTCTAAGAATAAAAAAAACACTTTTCGGCGCCGACATCGCACCCGATTCGGCGCCTTTTTCGTGGTATGCGCGGGGGAAAATCACTACATTAAAGCGGTGTGACGCCGGGGCTAAAAACCGGCGTTTTTCCGTTGTTGTAGAACCGACTCCAGGCAACAAAATTGGTCGCTAACCCGCCGCCGTCCGACATCACGCCGGTCGCCATCGAAGAGGAGATGCGCCGGTCGTACCTCGATTACGCCATGAGCGTGATCGTGGCGCGCGCGCTGCCTGATGTGCGCGACGGGTTGAAGCCGGTGCATCGTCGCATCCTCTATTCGATGAAGGAAACGGGGAACGACTGGAACCGCGGCTATCGCAAATGCGCCACGGTCGTCGGCGATGTCATCGGTCATTACCACCCGCACGGCGATAGCGCGATCTACGACGCGCTGGTGCGCATGGCCCAGGATTTTTCCATGGGCCTGCCGCTGGTCGACGGCCAGGGCAATTTCGGCTCGATGGACGGCGACGCGCCCGCCGCCTATCGCTACACCGAGGCGCGGCTCGCCCGCGCCACCACGGCGCTGCTCGACGACATCGACAAGAACACCGTCGATTTCCAACCCAATTACGACGGCAGCCGGCAGGAGCCGAAGGTCCTGCCCGCTTTGTTCCCGAACATCCTGGTCAATGGCGGGTCGGGCATCGCCGTCGGCATGGCGACCAACATCCCGACGCACAATCTGGGCGAGGTGATCGACGCCTGCTGCGCCCTGCTCGACAATCCGAATCTCGGCGACGATGAGCTGATGAACATCGTGCCGGGGCCGGATTTCCCGACCGGCGGGATCATTTTGGGCCGTTCCGGCATTCATGCCGCGTTCAAGTTGGGTCGCGGCTCGGTCGCGCTCCGCGGCCGTCACCATGTCGAAGAGATTCGTAAGGACCGCGAAGCCATCGTCTTCACCGAAATTCCGTACCAGGTGAACAAATCGAAGCTGGTGGAGCGGATCGCCGAGACGATGCGCGAGAAGATCATCGAAGGCATCGCCGATCTTCGCGACGAAAGCGATCGCGACGGCGTGCGCGTGGTGATCGAACTGAAGCGCGACGCGATGGCCGAAGTGGTGGTGAACCAGCTTTTCCGTTTCACCCCGCTTCAGACCAGCTTTCCGGTGAACGCGGTCGTCCTGAACAACGGCCGGCCGGAGACGATGTCGCTGCGCGACATTCTCGCCGCGTTCCTCGCCTTCCGCGAGGAAGTGGTGACGCGCCGCACCGTCTATCTTTTGGAGAAGGCGCGGGAGCGGGCGCGCATCCTGGTGGGCTTGCTGATCGCCGTCGCCAATATCGACCCGATCATCGCGATGATCCGCGCGGCGCCGAACCCCGACGCGGCGCGTGCCGGCCTGATGGGCCGCGCTTGGCCGGCCGCGGCGGTGGCGCCGCTGATCGCGCGCGTCGAGGATCGCGAAAGCGGCACGCGACTCGAGGCCAACAATGTCTATCGCCTGAGCGAGGAGCAGGCGCGCGCCATTCTCGATCTGCGCCTCCAACGCCTGACCGGGCTGGAGCGCGACAAGATCGCCGAGGAGCTCGACGGGCTGGTCAAGGAGATCGAGGGTCATGTCGAAATCCTCGGCTCGCGCTCGCTGCTTCAGGCGATGATCCGCAAGGAATTTGTCGCCTGCAAGGAGCAATTCGCGGTTCCGCGCAAGACCGAGATTCAGGACATCGAGTTCGAGACCGACATCGAGGACCTGATCCAGCGCGAGGACATGGTGGTGACGGTGAGCCACGCCGGTTACATCAAGCGCGTGCCGCTCTCGACCTATCGCGCGCAGCGCCGAGGTGGCCGCGGCCGCGCCGGGATGGCGACGCACGAAGAAGATTTCGTGACGCAAGTGTTCGTCGCCTCGACCCACGCGCCGATGCTGTTCTTCACCAACTCGGGCCGCGTCTACAAGCTCAAGGTCTATCGGCTGCCGGTCGCGACGCCACAGGCGCGCGGCAAAGCGATGGTGAATCTGTTGCCGAACCTGGCGCCGGGCGAAGGCATTTCCACCGTGATGGTGCTGCCCGAGGACGAAACGAGCTGGGACAAGTTCAATGTCGTGTTCGCCACGGCGAAGGGCTATGTCCGGCGCAACCAGCTCACCGATTTCGGCAACGTGCGGCAGAGCGGCATAATCGCGATGAAATTCGAGGGCGAGGACGCCGACGACCGCATGATCGCGGCTGCGGTGTGCGCGCCCGAGGACGATATTCTGCTGGCGACGCGCAGCGGCAAGTGCATCCGCTTCGCGGTCGACGATGTGCGCGTGTTCGCGGGACGCAGCTCGGTCGGCGTGCGCGGCGTGAAGCTGCTCGGCGAGGATCACGTGATCTCGCTGTCGATCTTGCAACATGTCGAGGTTACGCCCGAGACACGCTACGCCTATCTCAGCGAGGCGGCAAAGCGCCGCCGCGCTTCCGACGAAGAGGCCGAGACCGAGGCGCCGGACGACGAGGAAAGCGGCGGCGGTGCATCGATCTCGGAGGACGAGTTCAATGCGCTCAAGGACCGCGAGGAATTCCTGCTCAGCGTCACCGAAAAAGGCTTCGGCGTGCGCAGCTCGGCCTTCGACTACCGCATCACCGGCCGCGGCGGGCAGGGCATCGTCAACATGAAGCTGGAAAAGCGCCAGGACGCGATGGTCGCGGTGTTCCCGGTCGGACCGCGCGACCAGATCATGCTGGTTACCGACGCCGGCATGATCATCCGCGTGCCCGTCGGCGATATCCGCATCGCGCGGCGCGGCACGCAAGGCGTCGTGGTGTTCAAGGTCGGCGACGAGGAGCGCGTGGTCTCGGTCGCGCATATGAGCGAAACCGAGGACACCGGCAACGGCCACGATCCCGAAGCCGGCGCCGACACGCCGCCGTCAGGAGAAGAAGCATGAGCGAGAGGGTGGGGGTCTATCCCGGCACGTTCGATCCGATCACCAACGGCCACACCGACATCATCCTGCGCGCGACCAAGATCGTCGACCGGCTGGTGATCGGCGTCGCCAAGAATATCGGCAAGGGCCCGCTGTTCACGACCGAGGAGCGCGTCGCGATCGTCAAGGAAGAGATCGCGAACCTCAACGGCAAGGACATGAGCAAGAAGATCGACGTCAAGCCGTTCGACAATCTCTTGATGCATTTCGCCGTCCAGCAGGGCGCCAGTGTCATCGTGCGCGGCCTGCGCGCCGTGTCGGATTTCGAATACGAATTCCAGATGGCGGGCATGAACTCCCGCCTCAACTCGACGGTCGAAACCGTGTTCCTCATGTCCGCCGACCGCTACCAGTTCATCTCTTCGCGCTTCGTCAAGGAAATCGGCCAGCTCGGCGGCGACGTCACGCCCTTCGTCTCGGCGCGCGTGGCGGAGCTGATCAAGAAAAAATTCAAGACCTAACCGGCGTCCGGCGATGGCGGATGGACTGATCGTCAACGTCGATGTTGCTGATGCGTGATCGAGTTCACGGAACGCGGCTACGACGCAATCGCAGACTGATCATTAGCGCTGTCACGGAGGCGTGATTGCGCGGCATCTCCGGGCGTGGCTAAATCCCTCTGAACGCGCGGCGGTGACGCGCGACCCGGCGATAACGGAGGAAGATCATGTCCCACGCCAATCGCGGCCTCGAGGAAGGCAATCCCGAACAAGTCGGCTTTTCGCGCGATCGTCTCGCGCGCCTGACCGAATCGCTGCGGCAGGAGGTCGAGACCGGACAATTGCCGGGCGCCAACATGCTGATCGCGCGGCACGGCAAGATCGCGTATTTCGAATCCGTCGGCTATCGCGACAAGGCGAGCAAGTCGCCGATGACCAAGGACGCGATCTTCCGCATCTATTCGATGTCGAAGCCGATCACTTCGGTCGCGGCGATGACCCTGGCGGAGCAGGGCAGGCTCCTGCTTGAAAGCCCGGTTGCCGCCTACATTCCGCAATTCGCCGAGGCCAAGGTCGGCGTGCTCCGTCCGCCGATGATGGCGGCGCTGCCGCCGACGATGGACTTGGTGCCGTGCGGTCGGCCGATGACGGTGCAGGATTTGCTGCGTCACACATCCGGTTTGACGTATGGCTTCTTCGACACGCCGATCGGCAAGCTCTATCGCGACGCCAATTTCTTCGGCGCCGATTTCACCAACGCCGAGTTCGTCGGGAAGCTCGCGACCCTGCCTCTCGCGTTCCAGCCGGGCGCGGGCTGGAACTACAGCCATTCGACCGACGTGCTCGGCCGCGTCGTCGAAGTGGTGTCGGGTAAGTCGCTCTATGAGTGGGAACAGGAACAGATTCTCGGACCGCTCGGCATGAGCGAGACGACGTTCTATGTCGCCGACAAGGCCAAGCACGCGCGCGTCGCCGAGCCGGCACCACCCGATCATCTCGTCGGCGGCGCGCCGCCCTACGATCCGCGCCAGGCGCTCAAGGCGCAAATGGGCGGGCAGGGCATGCAATCGACCACAATCGACTACGCGCGCTTCCTCCAGATGATGCTCAATGGCGGCGCGCTCGAGGGCAAGCGGGTGCTGAGCCCGGAGACGGTCGCCTACATGACCTCGGACCATCTCGGCCACGACATCCCGCCGGGCCCGACCTGGTACATCCCCGGTCCCGGCTACGGGTTCGGCCTCGGCTTCGCCGTGCGCCGCACTCAGGGCGAGGCGGTGCATGCCGGCTCGGCAGGCAATTTCCACTGGTCGGGTGCGGCCGGCACGATGTTCTGGTGCGATCCAAAACGCGATTTCTTCGCGTTGCTGATGGTCCAGGCGTCGATGCAGTTGTTCCGGCTGGAATCGAAGATCCGGAATATGGTCTACGCGGCGCTTGTGGAACCGGAGAAATAGAAAAATTTGAACCGCCAAGACGCCAAGATTAAATGGTCGTCATGGCCGGGCTCGACCCGGCCATCTCAAGCCATCTGACGGCCGTCGCTTGCCTGGGACCCGCGGGTCAAGCCCGCGGGTGACGATAGACGAGAGAACTAGGCGCCTTTGCGCCTTGGCGGTGAAATTATTTCCGCTCCGCCGCCTTCACGCTCTGCCAGGCGGCTTCCAACTCGTCGAGCGATTTGCCCTCAAGCGGCGCGGCGGTCGCTTCCATCGCGCGGAAACGGTGCTCGAACTTGCGCGAGGCGCCGCGCAGCGCCTGTTCCGGGTCGATGCGCAGGTGGCGCGCGAGATTGACCACCGCGAACAACAAATCGCCGAACTCGTCCTCGATGCGCGCCTGTTCGGCCTTGCCCTCGATCTCGTCGCGCAGCTCGTCGAGCTCCTCGTCGATCTTGGCGAACACCGGCGCCGCGTCTTGCCAGTCGAAGCCGACGCGCGCGGCGCGCTTTTGCAATTTCTCGGCTCGAGTCAGCGCGGGCAGGGCGACACCGACGCCGTCGAGCACGCTCGCGGCGCCGCCTGCCGCGCGCTCCTTGGCCTTGGTCTCCTCCCACGCGACGGTCTGCGCGGCGGCGCCATTGACTTTTACATCGCCGAAGACGTGCGGATGGCGGCGGATCATTTTGTCGGAGATCGCTTTGGCGACGTCTGCGAAACGGAACAGGCCGGCTTCTTCCGCCATGCGCGCATGAAACACGGTCTGGAACAGCAGATCGCCGAGCTCGTCCTTCAGCGCCGCGGGATCGCCCGCCTCGCACGCTTCTGCGACCTCGTACGCTTCCTCGATCGTATAGGGCGCGATGGTGCGGAAATTCTGCTCCTTGTCCCAGGGACAGCCCGCGACCGGGTCGCGCAGCCGCGCCATGATGTCGAGCAGACGCGTCATCTCATCCATGAACGATTTTCCTTACGCAGCGGATCAATGTCCGCGGGCCGCAATTCTGGAAACGAGACGGCAAACCGTCAACGTTTAGCGGGTAAACATCGCCGACAGGCGTTGCCCGATCATGCGGACGAAGCCGGCGAACCCGGTCGGCAGGAAATACATCACGAGGATGAGCAGCACGCCGTAGATCGCCCACGGCGCCGATTTCGACAGCTCGCCGGCGAAGTTCGGCACCAGCAGAATGAAAAGAGCGCCATAGATGGCGCCCGAAATGGTGGCGAAGCCGCCGACCGCGATGCCGACGAGGAGGGTAATCGAGAGGAAGAAGTCGTAACTGTCGGGCGAGACGAACTGCACGACGATGGCGCTGAGCGCGCCGGCAACGCCGGTATAGAAAGCGCTGACGCCGAAGGTCGAAGTCTTGATGATTGCGCTGTTAATGCCCATCGCCTCGGCGGCGATGGGCTGGTCGCGGATCGCGATCATGGCCCGGCCGATGCGTCCGCGCAGGAGATTATAAGCGCCCAAGAACAGCACCAGCATGATCGCGTAGACGAAGAAATAGATCCATTGATCCTGGTTGATGGGCAAGCCGAACGGCACTTCGGGCTTCGACAGCACGATGCCGGAGAAGCCGCCGGTCCATTGCTCGAGCGCCTTGTGCTTCAGCACTTGCGGCGTGGTGACGGCGAGCGCAAGGCTGGCGAGGGCGAGATAGTGGCCCGAGAGGCGCAACGCCGGCAGGCCGAAGAAATAGCCGAACACCAGACAGACGACGCCCGCGGGCAACACCGACAGCCAGTAAGGCCAGTCGTAACTGTTCATCAGAATGGCGGCGATATAGGCGCCGATGGCGTAGAGCGCGCCGTGCCCGAGCGAGACCTGGCCGTTATAGCCGACCAGCATGTTCAGCCCGATCAGCGCGATCGCGTAGACCATCGCGAGCGTGAGCTGGAAAATATAGAAATTCTGCAGCGCGAACGGCAGCAACGCGCCGATCACGACGATGGCGCCGATCCCCCACGCGCGACCTCCGGCAAGGCGTCGGGGCAGCGGCACGGCCTGGATCTGCGCGGTCGCGCTCTTGACCAGCGGTACTGACGACAGCGGCTGGCCGGCGACGGTCGAGGTGGTCGAGGTTTTGACTTGTTCCGCCATGGATCAGACCCGCGTTACGACGGTGCGGCCGAACAATCCCGCCGGGCGCAGCAACAGCACCACGACGATGACGATCAGCGCGACCGAGAATTTGAGTTGCGTTCCGATGACATAAGCACCGAGTACGTTCTCCATGATGCCGATAATGAAGCCGCCGACGGCCGCGCCCCAGGGATTGTCGAGCCCGCCGAGGATCGCGCCGGCGAGGCTGTAGATCAGCACGCCGCCCATCATGGAACTGTCGAGATAGAGGATCGGGGCCACCAGCATGCCGGACACCGCGCCGATCGCGGCGGCAAGGCCCCAACCCAACGCCAGCATCCAGCTCACGCGGATGCCGACCAGCCGGCTCGATATCGGGTTTTCGGCGACCGCGCGCATCGCGAGGCCGAGCGTGGTGTAGCGGAAGAAGACAAACAGGATCGCGACGATGATCAGCACGACGCCGATCGAGCCGAGTTCATGGTTCGAGATGTAGTGATTGTTCCATAGCGGCTCGGACGGGAAGGGCGACGGGAAGGTCTTGAGCGTGGTGCCGAAAATCCAGCTCGCGGTGCTGTTCACGACCACCAATAGACCGATGAACACGATGATCAGCGCGATCACGGGCAGATTGTGGAAGGGTCGAATCACCAGCCGCTCGATCGCGACGCCCGCGGCGAACGCGAACACGATGGTGAGGAAGAACGCGCCCCAATACGGCGTGCCATAATCGATTAGTTCCCAAGCGATGTAGGTCGAAAACATCGCCATTTCGCCCTGGGCGAAATTGATGTGGCCGGTGGACTGATAAATCATCACCAAGGCCAGCGCGAGACCGGCATAAATGCCGCCCGAGGCGATGCCGCTGAATATCTGATGTAGGAGTGCGTCCATCGCCTTCGTTCCGTCCCTAATATCCCAAGTACGAACGGCGGATCGTCTCGTCCGCCTTGACCGTTTCGGACTCGCCCGAAATCACCACGCGGCCGGTCTCCACGAGATAGGCATGGTCGGCGAGATCGAGCGCCAATGTCGCATTCTGCTCGACCAACAGCATGCTGACGTTGGTCTGCTGATTGATGGTGCGCAGCGTGCGGTAGATTTCCTGCACGATCAGCGGCGCCAAACCGAAGGAAGGCTCGTCGAGCAATAGCAATCGCGGCCGCAGCATCAGCGCGCGCGCGATCGCCAGCATCTGCTGTTCGCCGCCGGACAGCGTGCCCGCCTGTTGCGAACGCCGTTCCTTGAGGCGCGGGAACAGTGTGTAGACATTCTCGAAATCTTGCGCCACGCCATCGCGATCGCGCCGCAGATAGGCGCCAAGACGCAGATTTTCCTCGGCGGTCATCGCAGCGAACGTGCCGCGCCCGTCGGGGACATGCGCCACGCCGAGCCGCACCACGTCCTCGGCGACGAGATTGTCGATGCGCTTGCCGTCGAATTCGATCTCGCCGCGCCGCCGGCACAGGCCGCAGAGCGCGCGTAGCGTCGTGGTCTTGCCGGCGCCGTTCGCGCCGAGAATGGCGGTGATGCCGCCTTCCCGGAGTTCGAAATTCAGCCCGTGCAGCACCACCGTTTCGCCGTAGCCGGCAGTCAGGTTCTTGACCGAAAGCAGCGCGCCCATCACGCCGCCCCCAGATAGGCGCGGATCACTTCGGGATGCTGCTGCACGTGCGCCGGCGGGCCTTCGGCGATCTTGCGGCCGAAATCAAGCGCAACGACCTTGTCGGAAACGCTCATCACCAGGCTCATGTGATGCTCGACCAGGAGGATCGTGATGCCGAATTTTTCGCGAATATCGCGGATCATGCGGCCGAGATCGCCGAGTTCCTCGTGATTGAGGCCGGCGGCCGGTTCGTCGAGCAGCAGCAATTTCGGCTCGGCCGCGAGCGCGCGGCCAAGCTCGACGCGCTTCTGCAAACCGAAGGGCAGGGCGGCGACCGGGATTTCGGACTGCGCATCGAGTTTCAGGAACGCGATCAGCTCGCGGGTGCGCTGGTTGAGCGCGTTTTCCTCGCGCGCCGCGATCGGAAGGGCGAACGCATTGTCGATGAAGCTAGAGCGCGTGCGGCAATGGCCGCCGACCAGGATGTTACGGCGCACCGACATGGAGCGAAACAGCGCGAGATTCTGGAACGTACGGCCGATGCCGAGCGGCGCGATCGCATGCTTTGGCATGCGGATGACCGACTGTCCCTCGAAGCGGATGTCGCCCGACTGCACGGGATAGAGGCGGGACAGGCAGTTGAACAGGGTCGTCTTGCCGGCGCCGTTGGGGCCGATCAACCCGCAAATCTCGCCTTGCGCGACGTCGAAACTGACCTGATCGAGCGCAACGATACCGCCGAAACTGACGGCGACGCGATCGACTTCCAAAAGCGAGGTCACGGCGTGGTTCCGGTCATCGGCCACAAACCAGCGTGCCGCCGCTGCGGCTTTTTCGTCTGGCGCAACTCCTCCCCCTATAAGGTTTATTTGTTGCCCACTTGGTTATCCGGGCACATCGGCTAAGTCAATTCAATGTCGGTGGCTACCGGCCGATATCACCTAATTTTGTTGTATTGCGTATAACGTTCCACAGGCCTTCCGGGTTCTCGACATGCGCGTTGTGGCCGGCCCCGGAAATAACGGCGGCGCGCGGGTCGAGGCCCCGCGCATCGGTGAGTGGTACCATCGTGTCCTTCTCACCCACGGCTAGCGCGACCGGCGCCGTCACGGCGGCAAGGATCGGGCGGATGTCGGGCGGATCGTCCATGCCGGAAATGCCCGGATCGGCGGCGAGGCGGAACTTGCCGCTTTCTTCGGCGATGCCCGATGCAGCGGCAGGCGACGTCGGATCGACGAGGCCGAACTGGCCGGAGACTTTGAGATAACGCTCGATCGCATCCTCACGCCTGTCGAACCAGCGCACCGGCGCGGCGGCGAACTGCCGGCGGCGCGCCAATTCGTCATCGCTCCAATTCACCTTGATGCCGAAGGCGAACACGCCGCGCACGCGGACGCCGAACCAGCCGGTCGCCAGCATCAGCGACACTGCGCCGCCGAGCGAGTGGCCGATCATGAAAATCTCCTCGCCCACCGGGATCAGCGACGCGATATCGGCGGCGTAGGTACCGTAAGCGTACGGCGGGCGGTGCGGTGATCGACCGTGACCGCGCAGATCGGGTACGAGACAAGCGCCGTGCCAATCGCGCGCAATGAAGCGCCGCAACCCGGTCCACACGTCGCCGTTGGCGCCCTGGCCGTGCACCAGCACCAGAAGCGGGGCGCCGTTGCCGAACCGGTCGGCGTGAATCACATAGTCGCCCGTCATTTGCCCCATTCCTCTGTTGCAATCACACTAGGCGGCCGATATAGGCCGAACAATAATCTTTGCCGAACAGCGGAGAGCCGGATTTGCGCGCCAATGTTCTAGCCCTGGTTTTAGCGGCTGTCGTATCGACCGCTCCGGCCGTCGCGGCGCAGGACGCGAACGGCGTCGCCGGACGCTGGCTCACGGAGGACGGCAAGGGCGTGATCGCGATCATGCCGTGCGGCGATTCGATTTGCGGCAGGATCGACTGGATGAGGCCGCCGCCGGGCGGCGATCCGAATTACATTCCGCGCGACAAAAAGAATCCCGATCCGTCGCACCGGCAGGAGCCGATGTGCGGCTTGCAAATCGTCTACGGCTTCCATCACGACAAGGACGATCCGAAACGTTGGGTGGAGGGGAAGGTCTATGACCCGGAAAGCGGCGACACGTATCACGGAAATATCACCGTCGTGGACGCCAATCACATCCGGTTGCGCGGCTATATCGGCATTCCACTGCTGGGCGAAAGCCAGTTATGGACGCGGGTGAATCCCCAGCATCCGGTCTGCCGCGCCGGCTAGCATCACGGCGTGTTGAGCGCTAGTGTAGTGTCCGGACTAAGGCGAGGGGTCATAGTCCAGACATGAGCGAAATCTCTACGCTGTTGCCGCTGCTGCGCGAGGCCGCCGCACCCGCGGCGGTCGACGCCATCGAAAAAATGATCGCCGAGGGCAGCGACGCGTCGCTGTGCCGCGTCAACGTGCTCGACTTCGCCAGGCGCGCCGGCGTCAGCGACGACGAGGCGATCGGCGCGTTCCTGCACGCCTCGCGGCTCGGCATTTTCGAAATGCAATGGAACGTGCTGTGCCCGGGCTGCGGCGCCGTGCTCGATTCTAACGCGACGCTCAAGAGCGTGCAGTCGTCCGAATATCACTGTCAGCTCTGCAACGCCGGCTATGAGCCGAGCCTCGACGAAATGGTCGAAGTGACGTTCACCGTCGAGCCTCGCATCCGTCGCATCGGGGCGCACGATCCGGACTCGCTGTCGCCCGTGGAATATTACCGGCAGCTGTTCTGGGGCTCATGGGCCGACCTGCCGGAGAATATCGGCGAGACGCTCGACCGCATCGAGCTGGATGCGCTGGAACTGGCGCCCGGCGAAAAGGCGACCATGTCGCTGCAATTGCCCGACCGGTTCTGCATCGTGTTCGAGCCGATCACCCACGCGGCGCAGTTCAT
>JANWJX010000022.1 GCA_025451725.1 Allostellaceae bacterium | reverse complement strand
GTTTGTTAGCGTATCTCCCGTCGCAAACCCCGCGATGTTGAGGAGAGACCGATGAAAAACGCCGTCTGGTTCGAGATTCCCGCGACTGACCTCGATCGCGCGATCAAATTCTACGAGGAGATCTTCGCCAAGACGCTGCGCCGCGAAAGCATGGGCGGCATCGAACTGGGCGTATTTTCCTACGAGCAGCCCAATACCGGCGGCGCGGTGGTGAAAGGCCCCGCCTACCAGCCGAGCGGCGACGGCACCGGCCCGGTGGTTTATGTCGCGGCCAACGGCGAGATCGACGCTATCCTGGCGCGCGTGCCGGCTGCCGGCGGGAGTGTCGCCCTGCCCAAGACCTCGATCGAGGGCGTCGGCGCAATCGCCCATGTCATCGACCCCGAGGGCAACCGCGTCGGTCTTCACGCCGTCTGATCCGTCGCGCCGTCGCGGCGTCCGGCTCCCCACCGGACGCCGCCCCTTTGCCTGTCAAGGAGACCACCATGAAACTCGGATACGTCATTCTGTTCGTTCCCGACGTCGCCGCCACCGCGTCGTTCTATGAAAAGGCCTTCGGACTGAAGCGCCGCTTCGAGCCTGAGAGCGGCCAATATATCGAGATGGATACCGGCGGCACCGCGTTGGGTTTCACGTCCGAAGCCTTCGTGCGCAAAGGCGGCATGGAATTCTCGCCGCTCGACGCGAAAGGCAAACCGCCGGCCATCGAGATCGCGCTGATCGCCGACGATGTTGCCGCAGCCGTGACGCACGCGGTCAAGGCCGGCGCCGTCGTCGTCAAACAGCCCGAGCTCAAGCCCTGGGGCCAGACCGTCGCCGTGGTGCGCGACCTCAACGGTGCGCTGGTCGAACTTTGCACTAAGATGTCGTGACAGGGGGAACGACGGACGCGACATGCGGCGTGCCGACCGACTATTCCAGATCGTCCAGCTTCTGCGCGGCGGCCGCCTCGTCACCGCGCGCATGCTGGCGCAAAAACTTGAAGTTTCCGAGCGCACCATCTATCGCGACGTCGCCGACCTGCAGGCCTCGGGCGTGCCGATCGACGGTGAAGCCGGCGTTGGTTATGTGTTGCGCGGCGGCTTCGACATTCCGCCGCTGATGTTTTCGCGCGACGAAATCGAGGCCATCGTGCTCGGCACCCGCATGGTCGAGGCCTGGGGCGGCGCCGAGCTGGTCGATGCCGCGCGCGAGGCGCTGAAAAAGATCGAGGCGGTGGTGCCGCCCGATCTGCGCAGCCGGATTGAGCGCACCCATCTCTACGCCCCCGGCTATCGCATTCCCGCCGCCATGCGGCAGCGGCTCGACACGTTGAACGGCGCGATCCGCGACCGGCATGTCGCCGCCATCGACTATCGCCGCGAGGATGGCGACGCCAGCGCGCGGCGCATCCGCCCGCTCGGCCTGTTCTTCTGGGGCGGCGCCTGGACCGTGGTGGCGTGGTGCGAGCTGCGCATCGATTTCCGCAGCTTCCGCGTCGACCGCATCGACCGGCTGGAGCGGCTCGACGAACGCTTCCCCGACGAGCCCGACAAGTCGCTGCGCGCTTTCCTGGCGCGGATGCGGGCGGAATAGACTCAGCGTCCCCGGGCGTCCGCCCAGGCGCCGACGATGGCTTCGAGCGCCGCCAGCCCGTCGGTCAGCGCGGCCGGGCCGGGCTGGAGGATGATCGAGGATTTGATTTCGTGCAGTTCGCCGTCGCGCACCGCCGGCACAACGGCGAAGCCGGGACGCGCGGCCACCTTTTCCGCGCGAAATTTCTTGCCGCACCAAGAGCCGATGACGATGTCGGGCGACGCCGCGATGATCTGCTCGGCGGTGACGATACGGTCTTTGGCCGCGGGTTGGCGCGCTTGAGCCGGAAACACGTCAACGCCGCCAGCCGCTTCAACCAGTTCGGAGACCCAGCGGATACCCGAGATCAGCGGCTCGTCCCATTCCTCGAAAAAGATTCGCGGCCGAACCTTGAGCCGCGCCGTCCTGGCGCGCGCCGCCGAGACATTGGCTTCGAGCCGACGCGCCAGTTCCTCGGCTTCGTCCCGCGTATCGACCAGCGCACCCAGCGTCCGCACCATGTCGAGGATGCCGGCGATGTCGCGCTGGTTGAAGGCGTGCACCGCGATGCCGGTCCGTACCAAAGCGGCGACGATGTCGGCCTGAAGGTCGGAAAACGTCAGAACCAGATCGGGCTTTAGCGCCTCGATCTTCGGCAAATCCGCCGAGGTGAAGGCGCTGACACGAGGCTTGTCGCGCCGCGCCTCGGCAGGCCGCACCGTATAGCCTGAAATGCCGACAATGCTGTCCTGCCGGCCGAGGAGATAGAGCGTCTCGACGGTTTCCTCGGTCAGGCAGACGATCCGCGGCGGCGGGAACATATCCGGTTTATCCCGTTGATATGGCAGGGATGGCAGCCCCGTCCGGCGCCTAATACGCGAGGGGGCGACCACGCACCGTCATGCCTTTACGGCGTACCCGATTCAAAGGCAAATGGTGCGAATCGTTGCCGCCGACGCGAACGAACTGGGGAGTTTATGGCCACTTCCAACCCGCCGCCGCGCAGGCCGCCGCCGCTGCCGCCGCGGCGGCGCTGGATCGAGCGCGTCGTGGCGCTGGCGGTGCTGGTCCTGCTGATTTGGGCGGGGTGGCAGTGGTGGCTCAAGCCGCACCTCAACCCACCGCCGGCATCGTCGACGGCGGCAGGAGGCACGGCTTCGGTTGCGCCGCGCAATGCGGCCGGCGGGCGCGGACGCTTCCAGGCGGCGGGGCCGCAGCCCGTGGGCGCGGCGACGATCGCCAAAGGCGACATCGACATCACCCTCAACGCGCTCGGCACCGTGGTGCCGCTTGCGACGGTGACGGTGCAGACGCAGATCAGCGGACAACTGACCGAGATCGGCTTCACCGAGGGCCAGATCGTCAAAAAAGGCGATTTTCTTTTCCAGATCGACCCCCGGCCGTATCAGGTCGCGCTCGAACAGGCGCAAGGCCAATTGGCGCGCGACCAGGCGCTGCTCAAGGGCGCGCAGGTCAATCTTGCGCGTTACCAGAAACTGGCCAGACAGAACTCGATCGCGCAACAGCAGGCCGACGACCAGCTTTATCTCGTCAAGCAATATGAGGGTACGGTGACGCTTGACGAGGCCCAGGTCGACAACGCCAAGCTCAACCTCGCCTACTGCCATATCACCTCGCCGGTAACCGGCCGCGTGGGCTTGCGGCTGGTCGATGTCGGCAACTACGTCACCAGTTCGTCTCCGACAGGCCTCGTCGTGCTGACGCAGTTGCAGCCGATCACCGTCGTGTTCCCGGTCGCCGAGGATTTTCTGCCGCGCATCCAACAGCGCATGGCGACGGGCGCGAAGCTGCCGGTGACGGCTTACGACCGTAGCGGCACCACCAAGCTCGCCACCGGGACGCTGTTCGCGATCGACAGCCAGATCGATCCGACCACCGGCACGGTGAAGATGAAGGCTCAGTTCGACAACCAGGATCTGGCGCTGTTTCCCCAGCAATTCGTGAACGCGCAATTGCTGATCGATACGCTGAAGGACGTCGTGATCGCGCCGACCGCGGCGATCCAGCGCGGCGCGCCCGGCCTCTTCGTCTTTGTCATCAAACCCGACAACAAGGTCGCGGTGACCAAGGTCAGGGTCGGGCCGGTGCAAGGCGAAAAAATCGCCGTGCTGTCCGGTCTGTCGGAAGGCGACAAGGTCGTGGTCGACGGCGCCGATCGTTTGCGCGACGGCTCGCCCGTCACGATTCCGCAAGCCGGCGGCAAATCGGGCGCCGGCCAAGGGCGCGCGGCCGGCGGCGCCGCGCCGGCGCAAAGCAGCGGATCGAATCTCGGCAGCAGCAGCCCGGTCAAAGGCAAGACGCCGAACGTCGCGCCGAGCAACGGTCCCGGCTACAATCCGCCCCCGGTTCAAACGACGAAACCGCCGGCAAAATCGAACAACCCCTAACCGGTTGGCGCGATGAGCCCGTCCCAACCTTTCATTCTCCGCCCGGTCGCGACCTCGCTGTTGATGGTCGCGATCCTGCTGGCGGGAATCGTCGCGTTCGGGTTCTTGCCGCTGTCGGCCCTGCCCGAGGTCGATTACCCCACCATCCAGGTGCAGACGCTTTATCCCGGCGCCAGCCCCGATGTGATGACGACCTCGGTGACGGCGCCCCTCGAAGAGCAGTTCGGCCAGATGCCGAGCCTCACCCAGATGTCGTCCGCGAGCTCGGGCGGCGCGTCGGTCATCACGCTGCAATTCTCGCTCGATCTCAATATCGACGTTGCCGAGCAGGAGGTTCAGGCCGCGATCAACGCGGCCGGCAATCTCCTCCCCGCCGATCTGCCGGCGCCGCCGATCTATGCCAAGGTCAATCCGGCCGACGCGCCCGTCCTGACTCTGGCAATCACCTCCAAAACCTTGCCGCTGACGCAAGTCCAGGACCTGACCAACACGCGCCTCGCGCAGAAAATCTCGCAACTGGCGGGCGTCGGGCTGGTCAGTATCAGCGGCGGCCAGGTGCCGGCGGTTCGCGTCCAGGCCGATCCGCGCGCGCTGGCGGCGCACGGGCTCAACATCGACGATCTGCGCACCACGATTTCCAACGCCACCGTCGACGCGCCCAAGGGCAATTTCGACGGGCCGACGCGGTCCTATACCATCAATGCCAACGACCAGCTGTCGGGCGCCGACGATTTCAAAAAGATCGTGGTCGCGTACGAGAACGGCGCGCCGGTGATGTTGAGCGACGTCGCGACGGTGGTGGACAGCGCGCAGAACACCAAGCTGGGCGCGTGGTTCAACACCACGCCCGCGATCATCGTCAACATCCAGCGCCAGCCCAGCGCCAACGTCATCGCGGTGGTCGACGGTATCAAACAACTTTTGCCCTCGCTCCTGGCGTCGCTGCCGGCCGGGATCGACGTCAAGATCGTGACCGACCGCACGACCACGATCCGCGCCTCGGTCGCCGACGTCGAGTTCGAACTGACCCTCGCGGTCGCGCTGGTCGTGATGGTCATGTTCCTGTTCCTCAGGAGCATCCGCGCCACCATCATCCCGAGCCTGTCGGTGCCGCTGTCGCTGGTCGGCACGTTCGGCGTCATGTACCTGCTCGGCTACAGCCTCAACAATCTGTCGCTGATGGCGCTGACCATCGCGTCGGGCTTCGTCGTCGACGACGCCATCGTGATGATCGAGAACATCTCGCGCTATATCGAGGAAGGCGAGAACCCGCTACAGGCCGCCCTCAAGGGCTCGGCGCAGATCGGCTTCAC
>JANWJX010000021.1 GCA_025451725.1 Allostellaceae bacterium | reverse complement strand
TGATGAGCATCTTGGTGAACAAGGACACCAAGGTGATGTGCCAGGGCTTCACCGGCGCGCAGGGCACGTTCCATTCCGAACAGGCGATCGCCTACGGCACCAAGATGGTCGGCGGCGTGACGCCGGGAAAAGGCGGCACCATCCATCTCGACCTGCCGGTGTTCGACACGGTGCGCGAATGCGTCGTCAAGACCGGCGCCATGGCGAGCGTGATCTATGTGCCGCCGCCGTTCGCCGCCGACGCCATTCTCGAGGCGATCGACGCCGAGATTCCGCTGGTGATCTGCATCACCGAGGGGATTCCCATCCTCGACATGGTGCGGGTGAAGCGCGCGCTGACGGGCTCGAAGACGCGCCTCATCGGCCCCAACTGTCCCGGCGTCATCACGCCGAAGGAATGCAAGATCGGCATCATGCCCGGCCACATCCACAAAAAGGGCTCGGTCGGCATCGTGTCGCGCTCCGGCACCCTGACCTACGAGGCGGTGGCGCAGACCACGGCCGCGGGGCTGGGCCAGTCGACCTGCGTCGGCATCGGCGGCGACCCGGTCAACGGCACCAATTTCATCGACGTGCTCGACCTGTTCCTCGGCGACCCCGAGACCCAGAGCATCGTCATGATCGGCGAGATCGGCGGCGGCGCCGAGGAAGCCGCGGCGGATTTTTTGAAGCGCTCGCGTGTTAAAAAACCGGTGGTCGGGTTCATCGCCGGGGCCACCGCGCCGCCGGGCCGCCGCATGGGCCATGCCGGCGCCATCATTTCGGGCGGCACCGGCACCGCCGCGCACAAGATCGAGGCGCTGAAATCGGCGGGCGTCACCATCTCGGACTCGCCCGCCGCGCTCGGCGCCACGATGGTGACGGTGCTCAAAGGGTAAGCGCCGCCCGTCCCCTGCTCGTCCGCTTAAGGGGGTATCGATGCGTCTCATCGTCGGAGTGTTGCTCGGCCTGTTGCTTGTCGCCCGCGCCGCGTCCGCGCAGGCGCCGTCGGTGATCGTGGCGCCGGTGCAGCAAGAGCAGATCGCCGACACCAGCGACTTTGTCGGCCGCGTCACCGCCATCGACAAGGTCGAGATCGTCGCCCGCGTGCCGGGCTTCATCGAACAGCGCCTGTTCACCGAAGGCCAGCTCGTCAAGAAGGGCGACCTCCTGTTCCGCATCGAGCAGGACACCTACAAGGCCGCGGTCGAGCAGCAGGAGGCGAACCTCGCCAAGGCCAAGGCGGTCGAGCTCAACGCCGCGCAACAATTGGCGCGCGGCAAGGCGCTGCTGCCCAAGGATTTCGTGCCCAAGTCGCAGGTCGACGTGCAGGTCGCCGCGCAGCAAAGCGCCGCCGCCGACGTGCTCGAGGCGCAGGCCGCGCTCGACCAGGCCAAGATCAATCTCGCTTATACCGAGATCCGCGCGCCGATCGACGGCCGCATCGGCCGCGTCACGTTCACGGTCGGCAATCTGGTCGGGCCCAACACCGGCAGCCTCGCCACCATCGTCAGCTTCGATCCGATCTATGTCCTGTTCCAGGCGAGCGGCCGCGACGTGCTGGATTTCAAGCGCCGCCTGCTCGCGGGCGGGCCGGAGAACGGGCGCGTCACGGTTCATGTCTCCTTGCCCGACGGCAAAATGTATCCGCAGCCGGGCCAGGCCGACTTCCTCGACATCCAGGCCGACCCGAGCACCGATTCCGTCGCGGTGCGCGCGAAGTTCCCCAACAAGGACGCGCTGTTGGTGCCGGGCGGCGTGGTCGGCGTCTCGATTCAGCGCGGCGCGCCGCGCGCCGCTTTGGTGATTCCGGAATCCGCGGTGCAGCTCGACCAGGCCGGCACCTATGTGCTGGTGGTCGACGCCGCGAACAAAGTCGAGTTGCGTCGTTTCAAAATAGCCTCCGAGCGCAACGGCACCATCGTCGTGGCCGACGGGCTCAAGGCCGGCGAGCGGGTCATCGTCGAGGGCATGCAGAAGGTGCGGCCGGGCCTGACCGTCGCGCCGACATTGTCGCAAGGCCGCTGAGCCGGGGATGTTCTCCGCCATTTTCATCGACCGGCCGCGCCTGGCGATGGTGGTCGCCATCGTCATCACGCTCGCCGGCATCATCGCGATTACGCGGATTCCGATCGCGCAATTCCCCGAGATCGTGCCGCCGCAAGTGTCGCTGACCGCGACCTATCCCGGCGCCGACGCCGAGGTGATCGAGACCACGGTGGCGCAGCCGATCGAGGAACAGATCAACGGCATCGACAACGCGCTCTATTACCAGTCCACCAGCGGCGCCGACGGCAGCTACAATCTCACCGTCACCTTCGCGCTCGGCACCAATCCCGACATCAACACGGTCAACGTGCAGAACCGCGCCGCGCTGGCGACGCCGCAATTGCCGCAGGAAGTGTCGCGCACCGGCCTCGTCATCCGCAAAAAATCGGCGGCGCTGCTCCAGGTCGTCAATCTCTATTCGCCCAAGGGCACCTACGACGCGGTCTATCTCTCCAATTACGCCACGATCAACGTCATCGACGCGCTGGCGCGCATCAACGGCGTCGGTCAGGTGGTGCTGTTCGGACCGCTCGATTATTCGATGCGCGTCTGGCTCGACCCCGACAAGCTGACGCAGCTCAACCTCACGCCCAACGACGTCATCGCCGCGATCGGCAGCCAGAACGTGCAGGCGGCGCTCGGCCGCATCGGCGCCGCGCCGCTGGCGCGCGACCAGCGCGTCCAGCTCACCATCAAGACCAAGGGCCGCCTCACCAGCCCCAAGGAATTCGAAAACATCGTGCTGCGCGCGAACCAAGACGGCTCGATCGTGCGCGTCAAGGACGTGGCTCGGGTCGAGATGGGCGCGCGCACTCAGGACCGCTACAGCCGATTCAACGGCGCGCCGGCGGCGGCGATGGGGATCTATCAGACGCCCGGCTCCAACGCCGTCGAAGTCGCCCGCAACGTTCGCGAGACCATGGCGCATCTGGCGACGCGCTTTCCGTCCGATCTCGCCAACGCCGTGTTCTTCGACACCACCGTGTTCGTCAACGCCACGATCGACGAAGTGACCCGCACCCTGGCCGAGGCGATCATCCTGGTCGCGCTGGTCGTGTTCCTGTTCCTCGGCAAGATCCGCACCACCGTCATTCCGCTGGTCGCGGTGCCGGTGTCGATCGTCGGCACGTTCGCGGTGCTGCTCGCCGTCGGCTATACCGCCAACACCGTGTCGCTGCTGGCGCTGGTGCTGGCCATCGGCATCGTGGTCGACGACGCCATCGTCGTGGTCGAAAACGTCGAGCGCGTCATCGAGGAAGAGCCGGATCTTTCCATAAAGGACGCGACCAAGAAGGCGATGCGCGAGATCACCGGACCGATCATCGCGATCACCCTCGTCCTGCTGTCGGTGTTCGTGCCGGTGGCGTTCATCCCAGGCATCGCCGGCCAGCTGTTCCGCCAGTTCGCCGTCGCCGTCTCGGTGGCGATGCTGATCTCGGCGGTCAACGCGTTGACGCTGAGTCCGGCGCTGTGCGGCGTGCTGTTGAAACGCGGCCAGAGCCATCGCGGGCCGATGCGCCACGTGCTCGGCGCCATCGACAAGGTGCGCGACGGCTATGCGTCCATCGTACGGCGGTTGGTGCGCGTCGCCATCATCGGCGCGGTCGTGGTCGTCGGCGTGCTGGCTCTGTCCGCCGGTCTGTTCACCCGCATCCCGCAAAGCTTTCTGCCCGAGGAAGATCAGGGCGCGATCTTTGCCACACTGCGCCTCCCCGAGGGCGCTTCGCTCAACCGCACCGAAACCGTGGTGAAACAGGTCGAGGACATCGTGCGCGCGACGCCCGGCGTCGACGGCGTGCTGTCGGTGGTCGGGCTCAATTTCATCGACTATATCGCCGCGTCGAACCAGGCGTTTTTCGTCGTCCGCCTCAAACCCTACGAAGACCGCGCCGACGCGTCGGAAAACGCGGGCGCGATCATCGCGCAATTGCGGCCGAAGCTCGCCGCGGTGCGGGGCGCCATCGCCTTCCCCTTCAACCTGCCGCCGATCCTCGGCCTCGGCAGCACCGGCGGCTTCCAGTACGTGCTCGAAGCGCTGCAAGGACAGTCGCCGACCGATCTCGCGGCGGTGCTGCGCGGCCTCGTCGTCGCCGCCAACCAGCAGCCGGAACTCGCCGGCGTGTTCAGCACCTATGCCGCCGACACGCCGCAAATCTATCTCGATATCGACCGCGACAAGGCGCAAGTGCTGGGCATCCGAATCGCCGACATATTCAGCGCGCTGCAGGCGACGCTCGGCGGCTACTACGTCAACGACTTCAACGTGTTCGGCCGCACCTGGCAGGTCAACGTCCAGGCCGAGACCGATTTCCGCAACCGGGTCGACGACATCAACCGCATCTATGTCCGCAACCAAAAGGGCGCGATGGTGCCGATGCGCGCACTGGCCCAGGTGCGGCTGGTGCAAGGTCCGCAGGGGGTGTCGCGCTACAACGGCTATCGCGCCGCCATCGTCAACGGCTCGCCCAAGCCGGGCTACAGTTCCGGCGAGGCGATCGCGGCGATGGAGCGCATCTCGCGCACGACGCTGCCTGCGGGTTACGGCTTCGAGTGGACCGGCACCGCGTTCCAGGAAAAATCGGCGAGCGGCGGCACCACCGTGCTGCTCGGCTTGTCGCTGATGTTCGCCTATCTGTTCCTGGTGGCGCTCTATGAAAGCTGGAATATCCCGTTGCCGGCGCTGCTGTCGGTCAGCGTCGCGCTGCTCGGCGCGCTGGTCGCGATTCTGATCGCGGGGTTGAGTTTCGATGTCTACGCTCAGATCGGGCTGGTGGTGCTGATCGCGCTGGCGGCGAAGAACGCCATCCTGATCATCGCCTTTTCGGTGGAGCGGCGCGATCAAGGCATGGAGATTCGCGCGGCGGCACTCGAAGGCGCGCGGTTGCGGTTCCGCCCGGTCATCATGACCAGCTTCGCCTTCATTCTCGGCCTGTTGCCGCTGGTGGTGGCGCAAGGCGCCGGCAAGGTCACGCGCCACGCGGTCGGCACGCCGGTGTTCGGCGGCATGATCTTCGCGGCCCTGTTCGGCGTTTTCATCATCCCGCTGCTCTACGTCACCGCGGAGCAGCTGCGCCGCCGGCGAGAACCGCCGCGCCGCGACGGCTGACCGACTCAGTTTTCATCGATCCGTCACAAGAGAGTCATCCTTCGTCGTTATCGTCCTGTTGAGCGCGCGTCGAGCGAACGGCGCCCGCGCGGCGGAAACGCGCGTTCCGCCGCCTGCCACAACAATCGCGAAGGACGATCCATGCCTCTGCACCCGCTTTCCCGCCGTAACCTCATCGTTGTCGGCGCCGCCGCGCTGTTGACTATCGTGTCCGGCGTCAGCCGCGCCGACGACACAATCCGCATCGGCATGATTCCCGACGCGGGCGCGACGCAAGTCTCGATCGACCAGAAGGCGCCGCTTCAGGCCTATCTCGCCAAGGAGCTCGGACACCCGGTGAAGCTGGTGATCCCCACCAGCTACAACGCCACGGTCGAGGGCCTCGGCAATGGCTCGCTCGATTTCGCCTATCTCGGCGGCCTCACTTTTGTCAAAGCGCATGGCCGCTACGGCGTGGCGCCGCTGGTGCAGCGCGACATCGACAAGAAATTCCACAGCCTGTTCATCACACAGGCGGATTCAAGCATCCACGCTCTCGCCGACCTCAAGGGCAAGACCTTCGCTTTCGGCGACATCAATTCGACCAGCGGCCATCTCATGCCGTACCGCGCCATGGTCAAGGCGGGGATCGATCCCGACAAGGACCTGAAATGGTTCCGCTACACTGGCAGCCACGCCGCGACGGTGCAGGCGGTCGCGGCCGGCGTCGCCGAAGCCGGCTCGGTCGACGAAACCGTGTTCCGCGCGCTGATCGCCGAGAACAAGGTCGACGGCAAGAAGCTGCGCGTGTTCTTCACCAGCCCCGACTTCGTCGATTATGTCTGGGTGGCGCGCAAGGACATCGATCCCGCGATCCAGAAGAAATTCGCCGAGGCTTTCCTGCGCCTCACGCCGGAGCATGACGCCGCGATCCTGGCGATCCTGCGCGGCAACAAGTTCGTGACCGCCACGGCTGCCGAATACGACGACATCGAAGACGTGGCGAAACGGCTGGCGATGTTCTGATGGCGATGGCCGAAACGCCAGCGCTGCTCGAACTGCACGAGATTGAAGTCCGCGCCGGCGACGGCGGCGCGATGCTGCTGTGCGGCGCCAGTCTCACCGTGCGGCCGGGCGAGCGCGTCGCCATTGTCGGGCCGAGCGGCGCCGGCAAGACGACGCTGTTCCGCGCCATCAACGGCACCGTGCCGGTGAGCGGCGGGACGATCCGCTTTGCCGGCGAAGACGTCACCGGCGACGCCGGCGCGGCGTTGCGGCGCCTGCGCCGGCGCATCGCGGTGATCGCGCAAAAGCACGATCTGGTCGAGCCGCTCCAGGTCCACCGGAACGTGATGGCGGGCGCGCTCGGCCGCTGGAGCACCGGCCGCGCGGTGCGCTATCTCGCCTGGCCGAGCCACGCCGAGTTCGCCGAGGCCGAGGCGGCGCTCGCGGCGGTCGGTATCGCGCACAAGTTGCGCGCGGCGACCAAATCGCTGTCCGGCGGCGAACAACAGCGCGTTGCAATAGCGCGCGCCCTGATCCAGGAGCCGATGCTGATACTTGCCGACGAGCCGGTGGCATCGCTCGACCCGCGCACCGCCGTCGACGTGCTGACCCTGCTGTGCGGTCTTGCCGAGAAGCGCAAGGTCGCGCTCCTGTGCACGCTGCATCAGCCGGAACTCGCCGCGCGTTTTTTCGGCCGCGTGGTGGAGATGGCGCACGGCGTCGCCACCGAACGTCCCGCCTTTGCCGGCGGTACGCGCGGCACCTCCCTGCTGCCGGCGGCCTGAACCCGCCCCGCTCGATGGATCCGTTCTGGACCCAGCTTGCGGCGTTCTTCCCGCCTTATGTCTCGGCGCACTATTTACTGGCGCTGATCGGGCCGGTGGCGGAATCGCTGGGCATGACCGTCGGCGCGATGTTCGTCGCGTATCTCGTCAGCCTGCCGGTGGGTCTGGCGATGGCAACGGAAGCGCCTGGAGGTCGCGCGGCGCAGCGGTTTCTCGCCGGGTTCCGCGCGATTCCCGATCTGACCCTCGCAATCTTTTGCGTCGTGCTGTTCGGGCTCGGCTCCGGCGCCGGCATGCTTGCGTTGGCGCTCTATTACATGGGCGCGGTCGCCAAGATGTTCGGCGACCTGCTGCGCACCGCGCCGGCCGCGCCGGTTGCGGCGTTGCGCGCCACCGGCGCCAACCGCGCGCAGATCGCGTTGTTCGGTCTGTTGCCGCTCAAATCGGCCGACCTGCTGACCTACGGTTCCTACGAGTTCGAAAGCGCGGTCCGCGCATCGGTGATTGTCGGCGCGGTCGGCGGCGGCGGCCTCGGCAGCGAACTGGTCGGCACGCTCGCCGGCCTCGATTATCAGCGCACCACGACGCTGATCATCATTCTGATCCTGATCGTGTCGGGCATCGACCGGCTCACCGTCGCGTTGCGGCGCTGGCCGCGCCTCTTGTGGCTGTTTCCGCCGATCGGGATCGCCGCGCTTTATTTCTACGGCCCGCATTTCCTCGCGCTTGGCCACGCGGCGCGGACGTTCGCCGGCATGTTCCCGCCGACCCTGAGCGCGCGCGAATGGCACCGCCTGCCGGCGTTGATCGGCGAAACAGTCGGCATCGCGGCGGCCGGCACTGCCTTCGCGGTGGTGTTCGCGCTGCCGCTCGGGTTGGCGTCGGCGCGCAACATCGCGCCCGGCTGGGTCGCCGTGCCGGTGCGGCGCCTCCTCGAAACGCTGCGCTCGATCCCGGAAGTGGTGTGGGGGCTGGTGCTGATCGTGGTGGCCGGGGTTGGGCCGACGGCGGGCGCGCTGGCGCTCGGCCTCCATTCGCTCGGCTGTCTCGGCCGGCTCTATGCCGAATCCTTCGAGAACGTGCCGCGCGCGCCGGTCGTCGCGCTCGCCGCCACCGGCGCGGGACCGATCTCGGTCGCCGGCTTCGCGACCTTCCCGCTGGCGCTGGGGCCGATCGCCGCGCATTCGCTGTTCCGCTTCGAATGGAATTTGCGCATGGCGACGGTGGTGGGATTGATCGGCGCGGGCGGCATCGGCCAGGCGCTCTACGACGCGCAGCAGCTCATGTTCTACCGGCCGATGATGGCCTATCTGCTGGTCACGGTCGCGATCGTCGCCGCCGCCGATTTCCTCAACGAGCGGACCCGCGCCTATTTCGGCTGGTCCTATCTGGCGCGCTGACGCGATGTCCGGCGGACGGCCGATCATTCTGGTGACGCATCGCTTTTTCGCCGAAACACGCGCGATGCTGAACGCCGTCGGCACGGTGGTCGCGCCGCCGCCCGACAAATACGCCGTCGATCCCGAAGAAATGCGCCGCGCGGCGTCGCAGGCGACCGCGATCATGGCGTTCATGCCCGACCGCGTCGACGATGCTTTCCTCGCTGAGTGTCCGCATCTGCGCATCGTGGCGGCGGCGCTCAAGGGCCACGACAATTTCGCCGCCGCCGCCTTCACCCGGCGCGGCGTCTGGCTGTCGATCGTGCCCGACCTGCTGACGGTGCCCACGGCGGAATTGACGCTGGGGCTGATGATCGCGCTCGCGCGGCAGGTGCGCGCCGGCGATCTCCATGTCCGCAGCGGCGACTACGCCGGCTGGCGGCCGACGCTTTATGGGCGCGGACTTGCCGGCGCGACCGCGGGGCTGATCGGGCTGGGGGCGATCGGCCGTGCGATCGCGCAGCGCCTCCAGCCGTTCGGCATGCGGCTTATCTACGCCGATCCGCGCGGTGAGGAAGCGGAACCTGGCCTGACGCGCGTTACGTTCGACGATCTTCTGGCGCAAGCCGATTACGTCGTTTCCGCCGCGCCGCTGACGCCGGACACGCTGCACCTACTCAACGAAGCCGCGCTGGCGCGGATGAAGCCGGGCAGTTTCCTGGTCAATCCGTCGCGCGGCTCCTTGGTGGACGAGACGGCGGTGCTGCGCGCGCTGCAATCGGGCCGGCTCGCCGGCTATGCCGCCGACGTGTTCGAGATGGAGGATTGGCAACGCGCGGACCGGCCGCGCGTCATCGCCAAGGCGCTGCTCGACCATCCCAACACGCTGTTCACGCCGCATCTCGGTTCCGCCGTCGTCGAGACGCGGCAAGCGATCGAACGGCGCGCGGCCGACAATATCCTCGATTGCCTCGCCGGGCGGCGGCCGCGCGACGCTGTCGCGGGCCCGGGCCTCTAGCAATCAAAGTGTCAGGCCGCCGGGGAGGCCGAAATAGACGCGCGCGATCTCGGGCGCGAAAAAATCCGCCTGGTGCGTCGCGTTGTTCTTGAAGGTGGCGAGGTCGCGGAAAAAGCGCTGCATCGGCTGGCCGTCGAGTGCGTTGGACGAGCTGGCGGCGCGGAAGAATTCGAGCCCCGCCTCCCACGCGAGGCGGATGATCTGATGATGGATGCCCATCATCTGATAGGCCTTGAGCGAGGTGAACGGGTCGCCCGTCACTTCGCCGCGGCTGTAATCCATGTACATCCGCCCGGTATCGAGCAATAGCGCCTCGGCCGAGAGCGTCATCGACATGCCGAGGCCGAAGACGCGCTGGAAATCGGGATGCTCGAACTTCATCACGTCCGGTCCATAATGGGCGCGCGAGGAGCGCACGATGCGCTCATACTCCGCCATCGCGGCCTTGGCGGCGCCGACCTGCGAGCACGCCAGCGAGCCGCCGGCATAGCCGAGGAATTGTCCGGCATAGAGCGAATTGCCGTGGAACTTCCAGCCCGGCGTATCCGTGCCGCTCGGGCCGAACTGATTCATCGGCAGCGCGAAATCGCGCGGCACCCAGCCGTCCTTCACCACGATGGAGTTGGAGCCGCTGCCCTTGAGGCCGAGGATCGCGCCCCAATCCTCGAGCACCTCGTACTGGTCGCGCGGAATCACGACCATCATGCGCTGCTCAGGATGACCCTCGATCTGCACGCCGCCGAGGAGATGCGACGAATAGGGCGAGCCCGAGGCATAAGGCCACTTGCCGGAGATGCGCCAGCCGTCGCCGTCTTGCTTGGCGATGCATTGCGCCTTGGCGCGCGCGGGGAGGCTGCCCGGCGCGATGAAGTCGCGCGTCGGGCCGAAAATCTTTTCCTGGGCCGCGGCCGGGAAATAGGACGCGACATGCAGCGCGTGGCTCGCGCCGAGCGCGAGGCACCAGCCGATGCCGGGGTCGGCGGTCGAGATCGCCAGCATCACGCGGTAATAGGTCGGGAAGTCGAACGCGTAGCCGCCGAACCGCTTGGGGACGAAAATCCGGTAGAAGCCGGCGTCGCGGAATTTTTCGTGGAGCGTCTGGGAGTAATAGCCGCGCTTCTCGGCGGCCTCGGCCTCCTCGCGAACCGACGGCGCGAGCGCCTCGGCGCGCGCGACCATTTCCTCCTGCGTCAAATCCGGCTCCGGCGCGGTCATGCGATTATTCCTCCCCTGGCATCGCGAAGGTGATGCGAGATTGAGCCGCTGGCAACGAAAAGCTACCATCGGCCCCGCTAATCAATGGGAGGCGCGCGTGAGGCTCTGTTATTTCAACGATTTCCGGCTGGGCGTCATCAAGGGCGATCAGGTCGTCGACATCACGGAGGTCGGCAAGGACATCCCGCAGCGCGACACGCGCGACATCATCGTCGGGCTGATCGAGCGCTGGCCCGCTTACAAGGCCAAGGTCGAAAAAGCCGCCGCCGACGGCAAGGGCGTGCCGCTGAAAAGTGTCAGGCTGCGCGCGCCGGTGCCGCGTCCCGGCAGCACGATCTGCATGGCGGTGAACTACATGGAGAACGGCACGCTGCCGCAAAAGCCGGCGATCAGCGCGTTCCACAAAGGCCCGACCGCGATTATCGGCGACGGCGACACGATGGTGCTGCCCGACGCGCCGGCGACCATCTTCGAAGGCGAGGCCGAGATCGCGGTGGTGATCGGGCCGGCCGCGACCAATGTCTCGCTCGCCAATGCGATGAAGCATGTCTTCGGCTATACCTGTTTCATCGACGGCTCGGCGCGCGGCCTGGTGCCCTCGACCAACATTTTCTTCCCGATGAAGTCGCGCGACACGTTCGCGCCGATCGGCCCGTGCCTCGTCACCGCCGACGAAATCCCGGATCCGCACAATCTGCGCATCACGCTTTCGAACAACGGCAAGGTGATGCAGGACTTCAACACCAGCGACATGGCGCACAATATTCCGCGCTGCATCGAATGGATGAGCGCGATCCAGACGCTGGAGCCGGGCGACATCCTCGCCACCGGCACCAATCATCGCGGGCTTCATTCCTTCATGGACGGCGACAAGATCGAGCTGACCATCGAAAAACTCGGCACGCTGCACATCAACATAAAGGACGAGCTGAAACGGGCCTGGGCGCGCACCACCCGCCTCGAGCACAAGGAAAAAGGCGGCGAAGGCCCGCACACGCTGCAGACCGGCGGCAAATACGCGAAGGCTTGAGGGAGAGCGCACGATGAAAGTGATGAAGACCGCCGACATCGAGGCCGTCGACCGCGAGAGCAAGCTGTTCAAGGGCCATGTCACGGCGCAAACCGTGCTCGACAATGACGGCACCGCGCTGCGCGCCAGCCTGATCAATTTCGACAAGGGCGCCGTCAATATTTTTCACGTCCACGAATACGACCAGATCCTCTATGTCACGGCGGGCGAAGGCATCATCGCCACCGAGAAGGAGGAAATCCGCATCCGTCCGGGCGATTTCGTGCATATCCCGGCGGGCGAAAAGCACTGGCACGGCGCCACGCCCGAGACCTCGATGTCGCACATCGCGATCTCGATCCGGGGCAAGACGACGTTCTAGCGCGCGGCGTCAGCCCCGCACGCGCGGCATCATGATCATGTCCCATGGGCTCGGCATTTCGCCGACCGGGACATGGATCAGCGCCGGGCGGTTGAGCGCGAGCGCGTCCGTCACCGCGCGCTCGAGCTCGGGCGCGGTGGTGGCGCGGAACGCGGCGGCGCCAAAACTCTCGGCGAATTTGACGAAGTCGGGGTTGGTCAGGCTGTCGGCGATGAGCCGCCCGCCGAACCGCTCCTTCTGGATCAGGCGCACATTGCCGAACGCGGCATTGTCGAACACCACGGCGACCACGGCGATGTTGTGATGCATCGCCGTGGCAAGCTCGGTGGCCTGATAGAGGAATCCGCCGTCGCCGCTGATGGCGAGCACCGGCAGATCGGGCCGCGCCGCCTTGACGCCGAGCGCGGTGCCGTAGCCCCAGCCGAGCGCGTCCTGGTAGCCAGGCGAGAAATAGGTGCGCGGTGCATAGACCGGGAAGGCGAGGCGCGAGGCGAAACCGAGCTGCGTCACCTCGTCGACGAACACGCCGTTCTCCGGCAGCGCGTTGCGCATCGCGCGGAGGAACGAGGTTTGCGGTTCGAGGCGCGACAGGCGCTCGGCAAGCCAGGCGCGGTGCGCGGTCAGATCGGCGGGCGCGCGCTTCGAATTGTGCGCGGGTAGGGCGCGGAGCAGCGCCGAAGCCGCTTCGCGCGCATCGGCGACGATGGCGACCGCGGGGGGCGCGAGCCGCGCCGGCTCCTCCTCCTCGATGTCGATACGCACGATGGGGAGGTCTTTATCCGTGCCCCATTGCGTCTGCTGGATCAGGAGGCGCGTGCCGACGGCGAGCACGGCGTCGGCGTCCTTCCACAGGCGATGGCCGATCGGCATGTTGACCGAGAGACGATGCCTGGCCGAGACGACGCCCTGGCCTCGGCGATAGGCGATGACCGGCGCTTCCAGCGCCTCGGCCAGCGCCGTGATCTCGGCGCTCGCGCCCTGGGCGCCGCCGCCGACCACGATGATCGGCCGCCTGGCCTTGCCGAGAATCGCGGCCGCGCGCGCTACCGCGTCGTCATCGACCGGCGGCGGCAGCGGGAGGGACGGCGTTTCGAACGAGCCGACCGCGCCCTTGCGGCCCCACACATCCATCCCGCATTCGAGGATGACGGGGCCGGGGCGGCCGCGCTGCGTCTCGACGAAGGCCTGCGCGACGAGGCGCGGCGCGTCGGCGGCACTGTCGATCCGCGCCGCGAACTTGGATATGTGCCGCGCCAAGCCGACCTGGTCGCGGATCTCGTGCAGGTATCCGTGGCCGCGGTCGATCTCGCGCTGCGGGATCTGCCCGACGATGCAGAGGATGGGCGCGTTCATCGCCTGCGCCGTCAGGATCGCGGCCCCGGCGTTGAGCAGGCCGGGTCCCGGCACGACGGTGAAGACTTGCGGCTTGCCGGTGACGAGGGATGCACCCAGCGCCATGAACGCGCCGCCCTGTTCGTGCCGCGTATGGATGAAGCGCAGGCGGTCGCGCACGGCGTAGAACGCGTCGAACAGATCGTCGTTATGCGTTCCCGGCAGGCCGTAGACTGTGTCGATGCCCTGGGCCAGCAGCGTTTGGGTCACCGCCTGGGCCGTTGTCATGATGTTGTTCGCCATTCGGTTCTTATACCGCAGGGAGCGGAGGGCAAAAACCTCGGAACGCTAGCGGAGCTAGAATTGTTGTTGGAGGTGACAAGGTAATCCGTACCCAACGCGGAGGGGAAAACCGGCATGGCCAGCGAGAATCTTCACGAAAATCCCGAGACGCTCGGCGGCGAGATCATCGACCAGCACCGCGCCATCGTCTCGATCATGGAGGAGCTGGAGGCGGTCGACTGGTATAACCAGCGCGCCAAGGCGACTATCGACGACGAGTTGCGCGCCATTCTCGAGCACAATCGCGACGAAGAGAAAGAACACATGGCGATGGTGCTGGAGTGGCTGCGCCGTCACGATCCGAAACTCGACGAGAATTTGCGCAAATATCTCTTCAACGAAAAACCGCCGCTCGAGGTCGAGGAAGCGGCGAGCGCCGGCGCCGACGCGGAGGATACCGGCAGCCTCAACATCGGCGATTTGCGCGTTGAGGTGAAAAAATGAACCATCTCCATCGCGAACTCGCGCCGATCTCCGCTTCGGGCTGGGAGGAGATCGACAAGGAAGCCACCCGCACGCTCAAGACCTCGCTCGGCGCGCGGCGCATCGTCGATTTCGTCGGGCCCAAGGGCTGGGACTACGCCGCCGTCGCCACCGGCCGCACCGAGGCGGTCGCGCCGCCGCTCAAGGGCGCGCTCGAGGCGCGGCTGCGCCAGGTCCTGCCGCTCGTCGAGCTGCGCGTGCCGTTCGAAATCGCGCGCGCCGAGCTTGACGCGGTCGACCGCGGCGCCAAGGACGCCGACATGGACCCGGCGATCGCGGCGGCGCGCGAGATCGCGATCGCGGAAAACCGCGCGGTGTTTCACGGTTATGGCGAGGCGGGCATCAGCGGCATCTGCGACGGCCGGGCGTCCGAAGCGATCCCGTTCAGCGACGATTTCACCGCCTTCCCCAACGCCGTTGCGAGCGCCAAGACCAAGCTGCGCGACGGCGGCGTCGACGGTCCTTACGCCGTGGCGCTAAGTGAGCGCGCCTACGCCGCGCTGAGCGAAACCACGGACGGCGGCTATCCAGTGCTGGAACATATGCGGCGCCTCGTCGACGGGCCCATGGTCTGGACGCCCGGCCTCGACGGCGCCGCGGTCGTGTCGCTGCGCGGCGGCGATTTCGAGCTCACGGTCGGGCAAGATTTCTCCATTGGCTATGTCGGCCACGACGCGCGCATGGTGCGGCTCTATATCGAGGAGAGCTTCACGTTCTGGCTCTTGTCGGAGCAGGCGGCGATCCCGCTGATCCGGCGCGGCGACCGCAAGAAATAGCGGCCTATTTGATGAAGAACGCGACGGTGATCGCGGCGGCAAGCGCGATCACGATGTAGCGCAGCGTGGCCGGGTCGATCTTCTTGGCGCCCCAGGCACCAGCCCAGCCGCCGGCGATGCCCGCCGCCATCATCAGCCCGCCCGGCCCCCACGCGATCTTGCCGGCGACGATGAAGATCGCCACCGCCAGCCCGTTGAGCAGCCCGGCGAGCAGCGTCTTCAGCGCGTTCATCGAGTGGAAATTGCTCATCCCGAACAGGGAGAACGAGGCGAGCATCAGGATCCCCATCGCGCCGCCGAAATAGCCGCCATAGATCGCGATCACGAATTGCACGCTCATCAGCGTCACCGGGCCGAAGCGCAGGAAACGCTGAAGGAACGGCGTGACGCGCGGCCCGAACGCGAACACCAACGTCGCGCCGAGCAGGAGCCACGGCACGATGGCGTCGAACTGGCGCTGCGGCGTCAGCAACAGGAGCGCCGCGCCGACCGCGCTGCCGGCGAAACTGATGAGGATCAGGGTCAGGCGGCGGATGCCCGGCACAACGGGCAAATCGTGGCGATAGGTCCAGGCGCTGGCCAGCGAGCCGGGGAACAGCGCCACCGCGCTGGTCGCATTCGCGACGATCGACGGAATGCCGGTGAACACCATCGCCGCGAAAGTCAGGAACGAGCCGCCGCCGGCAATCGCGTTGAGAATGCCGCCGGCGAAACCGGCGAGTACGAGAAGAAGAAGCTCGGGAACCGTCAGGCTTCGGATTCCTGGTTCCGAATCCCTGACCTTCTGTAGCGCCACACCGAAGCGGGCGGGAAATTGCGCCAGACGCGGCCCGTCACCTCGGCGATGAGGCCGATGCGCGCGCGGCCCATCACCGGCGACACCGGGCCGTAGGTGAATTGCACGAAGGTGCCGTCCTCGCCCATCAGCGCGAAGGCCTGCTCGACGATGCGTTGCTGCACATCGGGCGGCATCGACAGCAGCGGCAGGCCGGACACCACCGCCGAGGCGTGGTTGATACCGAGCGGCGCCAGAAGGCTCATCATGTCGCGCGCGTCGCCCTGGACGATGCGGAGTTGCGGAAAGCGGATGCGCAACAGCGCGGCCAGCTTGTCGTCGTTCTCGATCACGATCAACCGGTCGGGCGCGACCCCGGCATCGAGCAGCGCGCGGGTGATGCGCCCGGTGCCGCCGCCCAGCTCCACCACCAGCGAGGCGGCGTTTGCGTCGATGGCGCGCGCCATCTCGCGGCCGAGATGCGGGCTCGACGGCGCCAGCGCGCCGATGCGAAGCGGCGCGCGAATCCAACGCGACAGGAACAGCGCGAGATCGCTGTCGGCCTTGGACGGCTTGCCGTTGATGTGGCGGAAATTACTCATGCCCCTGTCCGGGTTGTGGCGTTTGAGCGGATTGAACGGCTTTTGCCGCGTGACGGCAAGGCGCAAATGACGATTCCGGGTCAGACGGTTCCATGCCAGATTGAACACCCTTCCCGATGCCCCAACTCCGCAATCCGATCTTCGTGGCCGCCATCGTGGCCTGCGCCTTCTTCATGGAGACGCTCGACTCGACAGTTATTGTGACCGCGCTGCCACGCATGGCCGAGGCGTTCGGTTCGTCGCCAGTGCGGCTCAGTCTCGGCCTCACCGCCTATATCATCACCCTCGCCATTGTCATCCCGGCGAGCGGCTGGATCGCCGACCGGCTCGGCACGCGCAACGTGTTCTGCGCCGCCATCGGG
>JANWJX010000020.1 GCA_025451725.1 Allostellaceae bacterium | reverse complement strand
TCTGGGATCAGACCGACGGCAAGGTCGATGCCTTCACCTGCTCGGTTGGCACCGGCGGCACGCTCGCCGGCATCGGCATTGCGCTGAAGGAGCGCAATCAGAAGGTAAAGATTTACTGCGCCGATCCAATGGGCGCGTCGCTCTATAATTACTACGAGCACGGCACGCTCAAGGCCGAAGGCAATTCCATCACCGAGGGTATCGGCCAGAGCCGCATCACCAAGAATCTCGAAGGCGCGCCGATCGACGGCGCGTTCCAAATCACCGACGAGGAAGCGTTGCCGGTGCTGTTCGACCTGGTGAAGGAGGAAGGGCTGATCCTCGGCGGCTCGTCAGGCATCAATATCGTCGGCGCAATGCGCGCGGCGAAAGAACTGGGCCCCGGGCACATCATCGTCACCATCCTCGCCGATTACGGCACGCGCTATCAGTCGAAGCTGTTCAATCCGGACTTCCTGCGGTCGAAAAACCTGCCGGTGCCGGACTGGCTCGACAAGTCGAAGGCCAAATGAGCCGCTGGCTCTGGAGCTTCGCGATCGCGCTCGTCGCGCTGATCGTCATTGTCATCGTCGCTTACGTGACGCTGTTCTCCGGCCGCTCCGAAGGCACGCGCATCGGCAGCGTCAGCACCACGTTCCGCTTCTTCGGCCCTAACGACAAAGTCGCGCTCGACCGGTTCGACGACGACGCCATCGAGGGCGTCGCCTGTTACCTCGCCCGCGCCCGCAAGGGCGGCATTCCCGGCGCGGTCGGCACCGCCGAAGACCCGAGCGAAATGTCGCTCGCGTGCGCGCGCACCGGACCGATCAAGCCCAAGGACGGCAAGACGCTCGCCGATCTCAACGGCAAAAACGTGTTCAGTGAGCGCGCCAGCATCCTGTTCAAGACCATCGAGGTGCGCCGCTTCTTCGACGCCGAACGCAACACGCTGTGCTATGTCGCGATCTCGACCAAGCTCATCAACGGCAGCCCGACCAATGCGATCGGCTGCGTCGGCACCGGCGGCTGACGCGATGCCTTACGCGCATCCCGAGGCGCTGGTCTCGACCGAGTGGCTTGCCGCGCATCTCGGCGACGCCGATCTGCGGGTCGTCGATGGCTCGTTCAAGATGCCGGGCGTAACGCCGCTCGCCATCGACGATTACCGGGCGCGGCACATTCCGGGCGCGGTCTATTTCGACATCGATCACATCGCCGATCATCGTTCCACCCTGCCCCACATGCTGCCCGGCGAAGCCGCGTTCGCGGCGTCGATGAGCGAGCTTGGCATCGGCGATAGCGACATGGTCGTGGTCTACGACGCGGCGGGTCTGGTCAGCGCGGCACGCGCCTGGTGGATGTTGCGAGTCTTCGGTCACAAACGCGTCGCGATCCTCGATGGCGGCCTGCCGAAATGGCTGTCGGAGGGACGGCCGGTCACGGCCGACATTCCGACGCCTACGCCGCGCCCGTACAACGCGCGGTTCAATCCAGCGCTGGTCCGGACCAAAGCAGCGCTGATGGCGAACCTGACGTCGAAACGCGAACAAATTCTCGATGCGCGCACCAAGGAACGCTACGAGGGCGCCGCCCCCGAGCCGTGGCCGGGACGCCGCCCCGGCCGGATACCCGGCAGCCTCAACCTGCCCCATGGCAATCTGACCGATCCCAGGAGCAAGACCTTCCTGCCCGCCGCCGAATTGCAAAAACAGTTCGATGCCGCGGGCGCGACGCGCGACAAGCCCGTAGTCACGTCATGCGGCTCGGGCGTCACGGCCTGCGTACTGGCGTTCGGCCTTTATCTGACGGGGCGCGACGACATCGCGGTCTATGACGGCTCCTGGGCGGAATGGGGACTGTCCGGCGACACGCCGGTGGCGACGGGGAAGCCATGAGAGCCAAATCGAAGAAGCCCGACAGCCAGATCGCGCATGCCGGGCTTAACCCGCACAAGAATTTCGGCGTGGTCAATCCGCCGGTCTATCACGCCTCGACCATCCTCCATCCCAATGTCGCGCATTTCGAGCAAGCCGAGGCGCGGCGCTTCGACGACGTGGTCTATGGCCGTTTCGGCACGCCGACCCAGTTCGCGCTGGAAGAGGCGATGGCGACGCTGGAAGGCGGCGCCCGTGCCGTCGCGGTGTGCTCGGGCGTCGCCGCGTGCCTCACTGCGATGCTCGCCTATCTCAAGGCCGGCGATCATGTGCTGGTGCCGGACTCGGTCTATGGCCCGGTGCGGAACTTCACCACCGGGTTCCTTGCGCGTTTCGGCGTCGCACACGATTTCTACGATCCGCTGATCGGCGCTGAAATCGCCTCGCTGATCAAGCCCAGCACCAAAGTGATCTATCTCGAAAGCCCCGGGTCGTTGACCTTCGAGGTGCAGGACGTGCCGGCCATCGTCGCCGTCGCCAAGCCGCGCGGCATCGCGACCATGCTCGACAATACCTGGGGCTCGCCGCTGTTCCTGCGGCCGCTGACGATGGGCGTCGATGTCTCGATCGTCGCGGCGACCAAATACATCGTCGGTCATTCCGACGCGATGATGGGCGTCTGTGTATGCACATCGGCGAGCTTCGAGCCGGTGAAGCGCTCGGCGCTTCAGCTTGGCTATCACGCCGCGCCGGACGATTCCTACCTGGCACTGCGCGGGCTGCGCACCGTCGGCGTACGGTTGCGTGCGCACCAAAAAGCGGCGCTGAAAGTCGCGCACTGGCTCAAGACGCGGCCGGAGGTCGAGCGCGTGCTGCATCCCGCCCTGCCCGATTGTCCCGGCCATGACATCTGGAAACGCGACTTCGCCGGCTCCAGCGGCCTGTTCAGCTTCACCTTGAAACGCGATTTCGCCAAGCCGGCCGTGGACGCGATGATCGACGGGCTGGAACTGTTCGGCATCGGCGCGAGCTGGGGCGGGTTCGAGAGCCTTGTGGTCCCGACCAATCCAGCGCGGTTTCGTACCGCGACCAAATGGGACGCCGGGCCGATGATCCGCCTCCACATCGGCCTCGAAGATATCGACGATCTGATCGCCGATCTCGAATCCGGCTTCGCGCGGCTCAACGGCAAGACCGCATGATTGAGGTCGCCGTCGAGAAGCGGCTCGGCGAGTTTCAACTCCACGCCCGATTTTCCGCCCCGGCCGCGGGCATCATCGCGCTTTATGGCCGTTCCGGCTCCGGCAAAACCACGCTGGTCAACGCCATCGCCGGGCTGGTGAAGCCCGATGTCGGGCGGATCGTTATCGAAGGCGAGACGCTGTACTCCAGCGCCGATCACATCGACCTGCCGCCCCGGCAGCGCCGCGTCGGCTATGTCTTTCAGGAGGCGCGGCTGTTCCCCCATTTCTCGGTGCGCGGCAATCTCCTCTATGGCGCGCGGAACGGTGGGGGCGAGATCAAGTTCGATTCGCTGGTGACCCTGCTTGGGCTCGGCGCGTTGGTCGACCGGCGGCCCGCCGATCTGTCCGGCGGCGAGAAACAGCGCGTCGCGATCGGCCGCGCGTTGTTGTCGCAGCCCCGCATCCTCTTGATGGACGAGCCGCTCGCGTCGCTCGACGAAGCGCGCAAGGCCGAGATCATGCCGTTCATCGAGCGGCTGCACGGCGAGCTCAACATTCCCATCGTCTATGTCAGTCACGACATGGACGAGAACATGCGCCTCGCCGACACGCTGGTGCTGGTCGAGCATGGCAAGGTGGTCGCAGTCGGCCCGGTCGAGGAACTGACCAGCCGGCTCGATCTGCGTGCCTTGACCGGACGCTACGACGCCGGCGCGGTGGTTCGGGCCAACGTCGCCGGCCATGACCTGAATTTCGGCCTCAGCGAGTTGTCCTTCCCCGGCGGTAGGCTCCGCGTCGCCAAACTGGGCCTGCCGCTCGGCACGCCGGTTCGCGCCCGTATCCGCGCCAACGACGTGGCGATCGCCGTCGCCAAGCCCGAGCAAATCTCGATCCGCAACATCCTCGAGGCCAAGGTCATCGAGATCGCTGCCGACCCCGATAACAAGGAAGTGGTCGATGTGCGGATGCGAATCGGGGGTGGGGAAAAGAGCACAATCCTGTGGTCCCGGATTACCCTGCGGGCCAGCCGGGAGCTGGGCCTGGAACTCGAAAAACCGGTCTACGCATTAATCAAAGCCGTGGCGCTCGACCGGAGCAATTATGTTGCGATTGCACAAAGCGACGCGAACAAATCGCTCTAATCCTGCCTTTTAGGGTGTCATGCGTTTTATAATCCCCTGATTTGCAAGGGATACACTTAACATTTCAGGCAGTCCCTCTTACCTATTGTGCAACGCAATACAAACCATGGGGACTAGCCATGTTGGATTTTCTCGGTCACGCGCTCCACACCGTCAGCGAACGGCTTGATGGCTGGCGCAAGTATCAACAGGCCTATCGCGAACTGGCGTCGCTCGACGACCGCGCTCTCGCGGATATCGGCGTCACGCGCTCGGAGATCCCGTTCATCCTGACGCATGTCAGCGACCCGAGCCGGGTCCATCCGCTTGACGCGGCCAACGAGAACGGCCGCCACGCGGCGTAACGTTCCGCGATTTCAGTTACCTGCAAGGGCCGCGGCTGTTGTCGCGGCCTTTTGCATTTCAGAAGGTGCAGGCCTTCGGGATGGCGGCGTCAGTCCATGACTCCAACTTCACGCCGCCGGCCGGTACCGTGACGGCGGCAACGCCGCGCTTGCCTCTCCCGGTCAGGAAATTGATGTCGCAGCTTCCGCCCGCTTTCGGGTCGAGCGTATCGCGTTCGGAGTGAGTGTAACCCGCGACCACCAACGCGCCGTCGCGCCAGGCGATGGTGTAGCGCGTCTGCCAGCGGTCGCGGCCAACCGCGTCGTTTTCGAACATCAGGATCAGCGAGCCGCGCGCATTGATTGTGGCTGCCGGCGTCTGCCCGGCCATGCTGCCGGTCCAGCCGAACGCCTTTTTCACCAGCGTCGGCTTGTCCGGCACCTTGCCGTCCGCTGACAGATAGATCGCGAGATCGACATCGCCATCGTCGTTGGCTTGGATGAGCTGCACGCGGTCGGCGACATGGTCACCGTTCATATCGCCGCTCGTCTCGGCGAGGATTTTGTTCTGCGCGACGGCCGACGTGGCCGCGACGAGCATTACCGCGAGTGTTGCCACAAGCGACTTCATCACAAGACTAAGCGGAACAGAAGTAACGCCGCGCCGCCGGCGACAACGCAATAATAAGCGAACGGGTCGAGCGCCTCGAAATCGTGCCGGCCGAAATAGCGCATGAGGAAGGCCGTGCTGGCATAGGCGGTGATGCCGGCGACGATCCCCGCCAGCCATACCAGCGGCCCGAACCCGCCGCTCTCCGCCTGGTGGTGAAAAAAGTGCGGCACTTCCAGCACGGCGGCGCCGAGGATGATCGGCGTCGCGATCAAAAAGGAAAAGCGCGCGGCCTCCTTATGGTGCAAACCGCCAAGCAGGCCTCCGACCATGGTGGTGCCGGAGCGCGAAATGCCGGGAATCAGCGCCAGGCTCTGCCAAAGGCCGATGATGAGGGCCGTGCGCCAGGTCATATCCGTGGCGACGCCAAAACCGGCGTTACGCCGGCGCAAGCGTTCCGCGACGAACAGAATGACGCCGTTGACCATCAGAAACGCGGCGGCGATCTCGGGCGAGCCGAACAGATGCCGCAGGTATTTTTCGAGCCCCGCACCGAGGATGACCGCCGGGATGGTGGCGACCACGATCAGCCATAGCAGGCGCCAGCGCTCGCGCCGTTCCTTCGCGGTGCCGATGCCGAAGAACGCGCCCACGATCTGTGCCCAGTCGCGCCAGAAATAGAGCAGCAGCGCCGCGGCGGTGCCGAGATGCAGCACCACAAGGAACGGCAGAAAGCTTGGATCGTTCTGGCTGAATCCCCAGCCGAGCAACCGAGGCAGGATGACGGCGTGGCCGAGGCTCGACACCGGAAACAACTCGGTGAGACCTTGGAGAATAGCGGTGATGAGCGCTTGCAGGCCGGTCATGCGGTCCTTCGATTGGCGACGACGAGCGTGTTCCAGCCTTCTAACGCGATTCGGCTGACAAGAAAGAGACCTTGCGCGCGATGCGCCGACAGCACGGCGGCCTCCTGCCGAGCCAACAGACCCGACAGGATCGCCATGCCGCCCGGCGCCAGGACCCGCGCCAGATCGGGCGCCATCGCCATCAGCGGCCGGGCCAGGATATTGGCAAACACGAGGTCGTACGGCGCGTGTCGCGCGATCTCGGGATGGCGATAGCCTGGCGAAACTTCGGCGCGGATCGCACCGGCGATGCGATTGACCGCGGCATTGACGCGGGTGACCCGCACGGATTCCGGATCGATGTCGGTCGCCAGCACATTGCGATGCCATCGCTTCGCCGCGGCGATGGCAAGAATGCCGGTGCCGCAACCCATATCGAGAATCCGATGTGGTTGCCACTTCACGCATTCCGTCGCCAGAAGACAGCCGCGCGTTGTGGCGTGCTCGCCGGTGCCAAACGCGGTGGCGGCGTCGATCAGGATCGGGATCGCGTCGCGCGGCACCGCGCCGCGATAGTGCGAGCCGTGAATGAAAAACCCGCCGGCGCGCAGCGGCGGAAATCCGGCCTGGTTCTCGCTGATCCAATCGCGCGGCTGCACCCGATCGACCAGGATCTTCGGCGCGATATCAAGGAGCATGAACGCGGCTTCGAGCAGCGCCGCGTCGGGCTTGTCGTGCGACATGCCCTCGACCCGCCACGCCCGTTTGCCGTTCTCGAAGGCGGAAATCGCCTCGCATTGCTCGCCGATTGCCGCGGCGACGCGATCGAGCGACGTCGCATCAGGCAGGTCGACAACGACACGCCAAAGTGCCGGAGTGCTCAACCGATGCGGCCCTCGGCGTCGGCCCTGGTGACGAAATTGGCGATCACCATTTTGCTGCCGGCCTTGTCGAAGTGGATCGACAGCTTGTCGTCGGATACCGCGCCCACCGTGCCGTAGCCGAATTTCTGATGGAACACGCGGTCGCCGGATTGATACTTGCCGCTGCCTTTCGGGATCGGGTCGGACACGCGCGTGGCACGGCCTTCGATCAGCGGCGCCTTGAACGAGCGCGGCGCCATGACACGCGTGCGCGGCCAGGAATCGCTTTGGCTGAATTCCGAGAAGCCGCCCCGTGCGCCGGTCGGCAGCCCTGGCTCGGCGACCAGCTCGACATGGTCGGCCGGCAGCTCATCGACGAAACGCGACGGCATCGCCGATTGCCATTGTCCGTGGATGCGCCGGTTGGCCGCGTAGGAGATGAACGCGCGTTTGCGCGCCCGCGTCAGGCCGACATAGGCGAGACGTCGTTCCTCCTCCAATCCCGACAGGCCGTTTTCGTCCATCGAGCGCTGGCTCGGGAACAGGCCTTCCTCCCAACCCGGCAGGAACACGATGTCGAATTCGAGCCCTTTGGCACCGTGCAGCGTCATCAGGCTGACCATGTCGCCGCCGCCGCGCTCGGTGTTTTCCATCACCAGCGCGACGTGTTCGAGGAAGCCTTCGAGATTCTCGAACTCGGCCATCGCATTGACGAGTTCCTTGAGGTTCTCCAGCCGGCCTGGCGCGTCGGGCGATTTGTCGGCCTGCCACATCGCGGTATAGCCGGACTCGTCGAGCATCACCTCGGTCAGTTCGGTATGCGGCAGCGACCGAGCGGCCTCGCGCCAGCGGTCGAGCGACGCCAGGAAATCGCCGAGCGAGCGGCGCGCCGCCGGCTTCAACTCGTCGCTGCCGACAAGTTGCGCCGCCGCGTCGGTCAACGGCACATGGGCCGCGCGCGCCACCACATGAATTTGCTCGAGGGTCGAGGTGCCGAGACCGCGCTTCGGCACGTTGACGATACGCTCGAAGGCGAGATCGTCGGCCGGCTGGTGCACGAGGCGCAGATAGGCGAGCGCGTCGCGGATTTCCTGCCGCTCGTAGAAACGCGGCCCGCCGAGCACGCGGTACGGCAGACCCATGGTGATGAACCGCTCCTCGAACTCGCGGGTCTGAAAGCCGGTGCGAACTAAAATGGCGATCTGACTCAGCGCCTGCCCCTTGCGTTGCAGCGCCTCGATTTCGTCGCCGACCCAACGCGCTTCCTCGATACCGTCCCACAACGGCTTGAGCACCACCTTGTCACCGCCCGCCGACGAGGTCCACAGCGTCTTGCCGAGCCGGCCGGCGTTCTTGGCGATGAGGCCCGACGCGGCGGCGAGGATCGGCGGCGTTGAGCGGTAATTCTGTTCGAGGCGCACGATCTTGGCGCCGGGAAAATCCTTCTCGAAGCGCAGGATGTTGCCGATCTCGGCGCCGCGCCACGAATAGATCGACTGATCGTCGTCGCCGACGCAGCACAAATTCTTGTGCTGCTGCGCCAGGAGCCGCAGCCACAGATACTGCGAGACGTTGGTGTCCTGATACTCGTCGACCAGGATGTAGCGGAAGCGGCGCTGATAGTCCGCGAGTATGTCCTCGCGCGTGTTGAAAATCGTGAGGTTGTGCAGCAGCAAATCGCCGAAGTCGGCGGCGTTCACTTCGAGCAACCGTTCCTGATAGGCGCGATAGAGATCGGGCGCCTTGCCATTGGCGAGGTCGGGCCGGTCCTTGGCGCCGACCTTGTCGGGCGTCAGGCCGCGATCCTTCCAGCGCTCGATTGCTCCCAGCAGCGACCGCGCCGGCACCGCCTTGTCGTCGAAGCCGGCCGCCTGAAGAATCTGCTTGGCGAGGCGAAGCTGATCGTCCGTGTCGAGGATGGTGAAATTCTGCTTGAGCCCAACCACTTCGGCGTGGCGGCGCAGGATACGCGCGGCGATGGAATGGAACGTGCCAAGCCACATGCCTTCGCTGCTCGCGCCGATCATCTTTTCGAGACGCTCGCGCATTTCCAGCGCGGCCTTGTTGGTGAAGGTGACGGCGAGCATCTGGCTCGGGAACGCGCGCCGCATATAGAGGAGATGCGCAAGACGCGTGGTCAGGACGCGCGTCTTGCCGGTCCCCGCGCCCGCCAGCACCAGCACCGGTCCGTCCAGCGCCTCGACGGCCTGGCGCTGCCCTTCGTTGAGCGTGCCGAGATATTGCGGCGCCGGACGCGGCGGCGGTGCCGGCGCGGGAGCCGGCGCCGGCGCGCCCTCGTAACTCGGAAAATCGAAATCGGACATTAACGGCTATATAGCATCGGATTCGGGCAAAGCGAGCATCTATTGCCGCGCGAAATGCGCGACCAACTCCACTTCCGCCGACCACAAGAATTGATCGACCGGCACGACGCGGACAAGGCGATAGCCGCCATCGACCAACGCGCGGGCATCGCGCGCAAAACTGGCCGGATTGCACGACACAGCAACGATACGCGGTACCTGCGCCTTCGCCAGTTCCTTCGCCTGCGCCGCCGCGCCGGCATAAGGCGGATCGAATACCACCGCATCGAAGCGATTGAGTTCGTCGGCCAATAACGGCCGCCGTTCGAGGTCACGCGCCTGGCCGGAGATCGCTGCCGCTGCACGGCGCAACGCGGCAACAGCATCTTGGTCGCCATCGACCGCGTCAATCTTGGCGTGCTTCGCCAGCGCAAAGCTGAACGTGCCGACGCCGCAAAACAGATCGGCGACGGTCTTGGCGTCGCCGACGCCCTCCAACACGAGGTCGCGCATGATCCCTTCGGCTTCCTTCGTCGCTTGCAGGAAACAGTCGGGCGGGAGATCGACATTCGTGCCGGCAAAATCCATCCGCACGGCGCGGCGTTGTACGATCGGCATCGGCGCGTCCTTCTTGGTGCGCCACAACAGGCGGGCGAGGTCGTGCGCGACGGCGAAACCGGTCAGCTTCTCGGTCACGGCAAGATCTGGCGCGCGCGGCAAGTCGATCAGCAGATCGACGCCGCTATCCGCCAAGGTCAGCGACACATCCGCGTCGAGGCCGAGGCGCCGCAACGCTTGAACCACGGCGACGAGAGTCGGATGCAGCACCGCGCATGTTTTCATGTCCACGATGCGATGGCTGGCGCGCTGATGAAACCCGATTTTGCCGTTTTTCATCGCCAGCCGCGCGCGGCGGCGCGTGCCGGGCGGTATCCGCCGGATCGGCTCGACCAAGTCGGGATCGAGGCCGCGATGCGCCAGCGCCTCGCGGACGAAATCCTGCTTCGCCGTCGCATATACCGCGTCCGACAAATGTTGGAGCGCGCACCCGCCGCATTGGCCAAAATGGGGACAAGGCGGCTCCTGCCGCGCGCCGCGCGACACGAACTCGATCAGCTCCGCCTTGTCGCGCGCGAGACGCACGCGCACTACATCGCCGGGCGCGGTGAACGGCACAAACACCGCCTTGCCCTCATGGCGCGCGACGCCGTCGCCGCGCGCGCCGATGCGCTCGATGGTCACGGTGACGTCGCTCACGCGGCGCGCCGCGCGCCGATCAAGAATTCGATATTGCCGTCGGGGCCGCGGATCGGGCTTTCGGTGATGCCGAGCACGTGCCAGCCCGCCTGCGCGCCCAGCCACGCCGCGATGCGTTTGCACACTTCATCGTGCAGCGCCGGATCGCGCACCACGCCGCCCCGGCCGACACGGCCTTTGCCGACTTCGAATTGCGGCTTGATCAACGCCACCACCTCGGCCGACGGCGCCGCCAGCGCCAGCGCGGTGGGCAGCACGATCTCGAGCCCGATGAAACTTGCGTCGCAAACGACGATCTGCGGAGGCTCGGGGATTTGTTCCTTGGTGAGGTATCGCGCATTGACGCGCTCCCGCACGACGACGCGCGGGTCCTGACGCAGCTTCCACGCGAGCTGGCCGTGGCCGACATCGACGGCGTAGACCTTCTTCGCGCCGCGCAACAGGAGAACATCGGTGAACCCGCCTGTCGACGCGCCGATATCGAGCGCGATCTTGTCCTTGGCGTCGATCTTGAAATGGTTGACGCCGTGATCGAGCTTGAGGCCGCCGCGCGAAACATAGGGGTGATCGCGCGCCTTCACTTCGAGCGGCGCGTCATCCGCGACCCGTTGCCCCGCTTTGTCGAGCCGCTTGTCTCCGGACCAAACTTCGCCTGCCATCACGAGGGCTTGGGCGCGCGACCGCGTTTCGGCCAAGCCGCGCTCCACCAGCAATTGATCGAGACGTTTGTCGTCCGCGCTCATGCGCGGGCGGACACCGGCATTTCGCGCCCCAACGCGCCGAGCGCCATCTGGACGATGTGCGCGGCATTCAGCTTTGCCGTGTCGTACTGTTTTGCCGGTGCATCGTGATCGAGAAACTTGTCGGGCAGCACCATCGGCCGGATCTTCAACCCGTTCTCGAGCGCGCCGGCATGCGCGAGATGATGCAGAACATGGGTCGCGAAACCACCGACGCTGCCTTCCTCGATGGTGATCAGCACTTCATGCTCGCGGGCCAGCCGGTCGACCAGGTCGGTGTCGATGGGCTTGGCGAAGCGGGCGTCGGCGACGGTCGTCGACAGACCCATGCCCTCGAGTTCCTGCGCCGCCTTGAGACATTCCTGCAATCGCGCGCCGAACGACAGCAGCGCGATCTTTGTGCCTTCCTTGACGACACGGCCCTTGCCAATGGGCAGCACATCGCCCTTCGCCGGCAGCGGCAGACCGATGCCCTCGCCGCGCGGATAGCGCAGCGCCGAGGGCCGGTCGTCAATCGCCGCCGCGGTCGCGACCATGTGCATCAGTTCCGTCTCGTCGGCCGCCGCCATGATGACGAAACCCGGCAGGCAACCGAGATAGGCAACATCGAACGATCCGGCGTGGGTCTGGCCATCGGCACCGACCAACCCGGCGCGATCCATCGCGAAGCGCACCGGCAATTGCTGGATCGCGACGTCATGCACTACCTGATCGTAGGCGCGCTGCAGAAAGGTCGAATAGATCGTGGCGAACGGCTTCATGCCCTCGCACGCCAAGCCGGCGGCGAAGGTGACGCCGTGTTGTTCGGCAATGCCGACATCGAAACAGCGTTTCGGGAACCGCTCGGCGAACTTGTCGAGGCCGGTGCCCGACGGCATCGCCGCGGTGATGGCGACAATCTTGTCGTCCGCCTCGGCCTCGGCGATCAGTGCTTTGGCGAAGACGTTGGTATAGGAAGGCGCGCCCGGCTTGCCCTTGACCTGGGTGCCGGTCGCGACGTCGAACTTCACCACGCCATGATATTTGTCGGCCGCCTGCTCGGCGGGTCCGTAGCCGTGGCCCTTCTGCGTCACGACGTGAACCAGCACCGGCCCGCGCGCGTCGCTGTCGCGAATGTTTTTCAGCACCGGCAGCAGATGGTCGATATTGTGGCCGTCGATCGGGCCGACATAGTAGAAGCCGAGTTCCTCGAACAGCGTGCCGCCCGTAACCATGCCGCGCGCATATTCCTCGGCGCGCGCCGCCGCCTTGCTCAGGCCGCGCGGCAACAGGCCGGCGACGCGCCGGCCGAAGGTGCGGAAACTGCGGAACTCCTTGGACGACAGAAGACGCGACAGATAGGCGCTCATCGCGCCGACCGGCGGCGCGATCGACATGTCGTTGTCGTTGAGAATGACGATCAGCCGCGAATCCATCGAGCCGGCGTTGTTCATCGCCTCATAGGCCATGCCCGCCGACATCGCGCCGTCGCCGATCACGGCGATGACGTTGTTGTTGCCGCCTTGCAGATCGCGCGCCACCGCCATGCCGAGGGCGGAGCTGATCGAGGTCGAGCTGTGCGCCGCGCCGAACGGGTCGTATTCGCTTTCCGAGCGCTTGGTGAAACCGCTGAGGCCGCCGCCCTGGCGCAGCGTGCGGATCCGGTCGCGCCTTCCGGTCAGTACCTTGTGTGGATAGGCCTGGTGGCCGACATCCCAGATCAGCCGGTCGCGCGGCGTGTCGAAGACATAATGCAGCGTCACGGTCAGTTCGACCACGCCCAGCCCCGCGCCGAGATGACCGCCGGTCACGGAGACCGCGTTGATCACTTCCTGGCGCAGCTCGTCGGCGATGGCGCGCAGGTCGCTCTCCGGCAACTTACGCAGATCGGCGGGGACGTCGATTCCGTCGAGGAGCGGCGTGTTGCTGTTGCGAGGATAGAGGGTGTCGTCGGCCACGTTATCTCCTGTTACGCGTGTCGTTCGACGACGAACCGCGCGGTCTGGCGCAACAACTCGGTGTTGGCGTCGAATATATCAAGATGGGCGACCGCTTGGTCGACCAAGAGCCGCGCCTGGGCGCGCGCCCGCTCGGCGCCCAAAATCGAGACGAAGGTGGCTTTTCCGGCGACCGCGTCCTGCCCGACCGGCTTGCCGGTGGCGTCGCTGGAGCCTTCGACGTCGAGCAGATCGTCGGCGATCTGGAACGCCAGGCCGAGATCGTGGGCATAGCCGCGCAGCGCCATCCGCACCTCGTGCGGCGCCTTGCCGAGAATGGCGCCGGCCTCACAGGAAAACGCGATCAGTGCGCCAGTCTTGAGCCGTTGCAGCCGCGTAATGGCGCCGATATCGAGATCGGGGCGGTGTTCGGCGATCAGGTCGAACATCTGGCCGCCGACCATGCCCTGATTGCCGGCGGCGAGCGCCAGCGCCGAAACCAGCTCGCAGCGTACCGCCGGATCGCCATGCGTGTCGGCATGGGCCAGCACCTCGAATGCCAGGGTGAGCAGGCCGTCGCCCGCCAGCACGGCGGTCGCGTCGTCGAATTGCTTGTGACAGGTCGCCCGGCCACGGCGTAAATCGCTGTCGTCCATCGCCGGCAGATCGTCATGAACCAGGGAATAAGCGTGAACCATCTCGACCGCGGCTCCGACTTGGAGCGCGCTACGCCGTGCGACATGGAACAGCCGCGCGCTCTGTAACACTAGGAACGGGCGAAGCCGCTTGCCAGGTCCCAACGCGGCATAGCGCATCGCCTCGAACACCCGCGCCTCCGGCCCGGGCGGCACCGGAATCAGCCGGTCAATCAGGCTGTCGACCTCGCGCACGGCGTCGCCCAGTGCGGCCTCGAAGGCGCGCTCTTCGGTCTGAACCTGGCTATTCAAGCGACGCCGCCTCCGCAGCGGGCTTACCATCCGCGCCAATGACAATCTTGTCGACGCGGGCCTGCGCTTCGCGCAGTTTCGCCTCGCAATGGCGCTTCAAGAGGGCACCGCGTTCATAGGCGGCAATCGCATCGTCGAGCTTGCCGCTGCCGCTTTCCAGCCGCCGCACGATCTGTTCCAGTTCCGACAACGCATCCTCGAAACTGAGCGCGGCAATATCCGTGGGAATGTTGGGGTCTCCCATTCCTGGTTCGGGCTCGATTTTAAGGCTGGCGCGCCGCCGAGGGAAGCAGCCGGGTCAACCCCGCATCAGCGCCGAAACATGCGCGGCGGCGCTGGCGGCAAGGGCTGTCAGGTCGTAGCCGCCCTCCAATGTCGAGACGACTCGGCCTTTTGCGTGGTCCCCGGCGACCGCCATGAGGCGTTCCGTCACCCATGAATAATCGGACTCCTCGAGCGACAATTGCGCCAGCGGATCGCGGCGGTGGGCGTCAAAACCGGCTGATATTAAAAGAAATTCAGGCCGAAATAAGGCAAGCGCGGGGAGAATCGTGCGTTCATACGCGGCGCGGAACGGCGCCGATCCCGCCCCCGCCGGCAGCGGCACGTTGACGATATTGCCGACCCCGACCTCGTCGGCGTCGCCCGTGCCGGGATAGAACGGCGACTGATGGGTCGACGCATAGAACAGGTCCGGATCGTCCCAAAATGCGGCTTGGGTGCCGTTGCCGTGATGCACGTCGAAATCGACCACCGCGACCCGAGCGCAGCCATGCTTGCGCCGGGCGTGAACCGCGCCAATGGCGACATTGTTGAACAGGCAAAACCCCATCGCGCGGCTTGGCTCGGCGTGATGGCCGGGGGGCCGGACCGCGCAGAACGCATTCGCCGCCTCACCCGCCATCACCGCATCGACCGCGGCCCGGACGGCGCCTGCGGCGCGCAAAGCCGCTTCGCCCGAGCCCGGCGATACAATCGTGTCGGCGTCGAGCGAGCCGTGCCCCGCGGCCGGAATGGCCGCCATGACCGCGTCGATGAAGGCCGGCGGATGGATCAGCGCAAGTTCGTCCCTGGTCGCGCGCGGCGCCTCGCGGCGGTCAAGCGCGGTGAACCTGTCCGCCGCCAGCGCGTCGAGCACGGCAGTGAGCCGGGCGGGCGATTCCGGGTGCCGCCGGCTGGTATCGTGGGCGAGGCAGGCGGCATGGCTGAACAAGGCGGTGGTCATGCGCTAGTCTGGCATAGCGGTTACCAGGCCGCCACAAAAGGCCCAGGGGTTGGGCCTCCGCATCCGCCAGGACCGGCGCCGCGTAGGATTGGTCAAACCCGCTCATGGAGGAACGTTATGAGCAATCGCCAATATGCGGTCATGTTCGCCTTACTGTTGGGCTCGACCGCCATCGTCGCGCCGAGTTACGCCGCCGAACAGACCATGCAGGAGCAATCGCTCTACCACCGGTTGGGCGGCTACGACGCGATCGCGGCGGTGACCGACGAATTCATCGGTCGGCTCACCAGCGATCCGCAATTCGCCCGTTTTTTCACCAGCCTCAGCACCGATTCCAAACTGCGCCTGCGGCAGCTCGTGGTCGATCAACTGTGCGCGGCGACCGGCGGGCCTTGCATCTTTAGCGGCCGTACCATGAAGCAGGCCCACAAGGGCCTCGGCATCACCAAGGCCGAATGGGACCGCTCTGCCGAACATCTCGCCGCCAGCCTCGACAAATTCCATGTCGGCACGCGCGAGAAGAAAGAAGTGCTGGCGGCGGTAACAACGCTCGAGCCCGAGATCGTCGAGAAATAGCGCTGCTTG
>JANWJX010000019.1 GCA_025451725.1 Allostellaceae bacterium | reverse complement strand
GCGCAGGTAGTCGCGGCGCTGGCGAAGCTGGGCTAGGTCCTTTCGCGCAGCAGCCATCCGAACAGGAAAAGCGCCGCCGCGCCGCCCGCCAACTCGGCGGCGATGAAGCCCGGCACGTGAGCGGGCGCGATACCGGCAAATGTGTCGGTCAACGACCGCGCGATCGTGACGGCAGGATTGGCGAACGAGGTCGACGAGGTGAACCAGTACGCGGCGACGATATAGGCCGCGACGCCATACGGGATTGCCGCTTGCGAATGGCGAGTCGCCACGAGGATCAGGCCGAGCAGGCCGAAGGTCGCGACGAATTCGCCGATCAATTCTCCCATCGTGCCGCGCGCATGGGCTGACGCTTCGAGAAGCGGCAGGCCGAACATGGCATGCGCAAGCCAGACGCCGAGGATCGCCCCAAGACACTGCGCGACGATGTAGGCGGCGGCGCGCGGCGCCGCGACCTCCCGCCGCGCGGCGAACGCCAAAGTCACCAGCGGGTTGAAATGCGCGCCCGAAATCGGGCCGAAGGTCAGGATCAGCGCCACCAGCGCGCCGCCGGTCGCGATCGCGTTGACCAGTAGCGCCACCGCGACGTTTCCGCCCGCGAGCCGCTCCGCCATGATGCCCGACCCGACCACGGCGGCAAGCAACAATGCCGTGCCGAGCGCCTCGGCGACAATGCCGCGCGTCACGTTTCGGGATCGGCCTTGGTCTTGCCGATGTCGTCGAGCCGTTTTTTCAGCGCCAGCCGGTCGATACTCGTCATCGGCAGGGCGACAAAAATCGCGATGCGATTGGCGAGCTGGCGATAGGCCTCGGAAAAGGTAAGCGCGATTTCCGCGTCGCTGCCGGTCGCGGCGGCGGGATCGGGCACGCCCCAATGCGCCGTCATCGGCTGGCCGGGCCAGATCGGGCAAGCCTCTTGCGCCGCCTGGTCGCATACCGTGAACACGAAGTCGAGATGCGGCGCGTCCGGCGCCGCGAATTCGTTCCAGCTCTTGCTGCGAAAATTCCCGGTCGCGTAGTTCAGCCGCTTCAGCAATTGGATCGTACGCGGATTGACCTCGCCCTTGGGATGGCTGCCCGCCGAATGCGCGCGGAAGCGGCCGGCGCCGAGACGGTTCAGCGCCGCCTCGGCCATGATCGACCGCGCCGAATTGCCGGTGCAGAGAAACAGGACGTTGTAGACCGGCGGCGTCTTCGGCGGCTCGGTGCCGGCGGTCATGCCGACCGCCGGTCGGATTTTCGGGCTTTGCCCGTCTCGGCGGGCGCACACGCGGGCGCGCACGATGCCGTGCCGCCGCAGCAATTCTCGGTGAGATAGGCGACCAGCCCGTTCATCGCGTTGAAATCGGCCGCATAAAACAACTGGCGCCCGACACGACGCTGCGTCACCAGACCGGCATGCGCGAGCTGTTGCAGATGAAAGGTCAGCGACGACGGCAGGACCTTGAGCCGGTCGGCAATGACGCCGGCGGGCAGTCCGTCAGGCCCGCGCTGAACCAGCAGGCGGAAGGCTTCAAGCCGCGTGTCGTGCGCGAGCGCGCCCAACGCGGCAATGGTTTCCGTGGCCTTCATGGCGACCTTTCGATATTTCGAAGACAGTCAAAATAACCGGCCGCCCAGTGATGTCAACGACATTTCACCAAATATCGAAATGAATTAGCTCGCGTGCTCCATAAGCCATTGGGTCAGCGGTTCCCACACTTTTGCCGGTGCGCCGTGGCCGACCACCATCCCGATATGGCCCAAGGGCGGGTCGAGCCGCGTCGCGTCGATAAGATGATCCGCCAACGCGGCAGCGGTGAGCGGCGGCACGATGCGGTCCTGTTTCGGCACCAGGACGAGGCTTGGCGCCTCGACTTCCTCGGGCAGCACCGGCCGATCCTTGATGCGCCACTTGCCCTTGCCCGGCGTGTTGTCGCCGTACCAAGGTCCGAGCGTGTCCGCCGCCACCCCGATCGCCAGCGGCACGCCGTCATTGAGCCAGTCCTCGAGCGCGACAAAGCGGCGCTCGGCGTCGCTGTTGCGATCGATCGCCGCGAGGTGAGTGAATTTCTTGGCCGCGGTCAGCGGATCGTTGGCGAGGAAAAACATCTGCAGGACATCGACCGGCACTTCGCCGAGCGCGGCGAAACTCTCGACCAGCGGCTTCGTCAGCCGCCCCAACAACCGCGCCTGCGCCGCGCGCTCGGCATGAAAATCCCACGGCGTCGCCATCGCCACGAACGCCGATATCAGTTCGGGCCGGCGCTGCGCCAGCGCCACCGCCAAGAGACCGCCCATGCAATAGCCGAGCAAGGCGAGTTTCCGCCCGGTCGCTTCCGCCGCCGCCGCCGCCGCGTCCTCGAGCCGGCCGGCGATATAGTCGTCGAGGCCGAAGCTGCGCTCCTCCTCGCCGGGTTTTCCCCATTCGATCAGCAGCGGCCGGACGCCGCGCGAAGCGAGGTGGCGCATCAGGCTGGCCTCGGGCAAGAGGTCGAGCACATAGGCCTTGTTGATCAGCGACGGCACCACCAGAAGCGGCGCGCCGTCCGCCGGGCCGTAATCCAGCACCCGCGTCGCGCCTTGTTGCCACAACACCGGCGGCTCGTCGTCGGGGCGGCGCCAGGGATGATGGCGATAACGCTCGATGCCGCGCAGCATCGCGTCGGCGCGCGACACGATCTCGGCGTCGAGGGCGCGGGCGAAAGAATCAGCCGCGACGGTTTTTAAGCTTTGTTGCAGCTCGGCGGCGCTTGCCGCCAGTTCCGGCTTCCAGGCGAGCGATCCGTTCCTCAATTGCGCGAAGGCGAGATGCGAGCTGGCCCAGGCCGCTCCCGCGCTCGCGAGGTGCAGCGGCAGGGGCCGCGGGCCGAGCCGGGCCGCTACCATAGGCGCCCGGCCAGAACGGCATGCCGGGCGGCATCGCCTGCATGAACCGGGCGATGCTGTCGGCCAGTGCCGGGTCGGCGGCCTGGGCGGCCATCTGTTCCTGCCATAGATCCATGAACCTCTTGGCGAGCGCGGCGAGGTCGGGCTGGTCCGGGTCGCGCTCCTTGTTCATGGCGGCGCATCATAGCGGACAGGCCGATGTTAAAAAAGCCGTCGCCGGTTTCTGTTGCATTGCGGTATAGTTATGCTGCGCAGCAAATATGGTCATATTGCGCAGCAAGGGAGCCGACCCATGAGCGACGCCGCGTCCGCCAAAGCCGAAACCGGCAAGACGCCCATCACCATCAAGAAATACGCCAACCGGCGGCTCTACAACACGGCGACCAGCTCCTACGTCACGCTCGACGACCTCGCCAAGATGGTGAAGGCGGGCAGCGAGTTCGTGGTGCACGACGCCAAGACCGGCGAGGATTTGACCCGCGCCGTCCTGACCCAGATCATCGTCGAGGAAGAGGGCAAGGGGCAGAACCTCCTGCCGATCTCGTTCCTGCGCCAGCTCATCTCGCTGTACGGCGATTCGATGCAGTTCATCGTGCCGCGCTATCTCGAACAGGCGATGGCGAGCTTCGCCGGCAACCAGGAACAGATGCGCAAAAGCCTTCAGGATGCTTTCGGCGGCCTGTTCCCGTTCGGCTCGCTCGAGGAAATGGGCAAGCAGAACCTCGCGCTGTTCGAAAAGACCATGAAGATGTTCTCACCCTTCCCCGGCGGCACCATGCCCGGCATGCCGGAGCGCCCGGCCTCGCCGCCGCCAGCCGCCGCACCCGCGAGCGCCCCGCAAGCCGCCGGCGACGACGGCACCATCAAGGATTTGACCCAGCGCCTCGACCAACTCCAGAAAAAGCTCGAGGAAATGTCCAAGGGCGAGAAGCAGAGCTGAGTTCCTCCGACGGTTTTCTAGACGGAAGCCCCCACCCGCTCGCGATGCTCGCTTCCCTCCCCCGCCTGCGGGGGAGGGTACGGGTGGGGGCAGACGCAGCGCGATGTATTCCTCCCAGTATTTCGTTTTCTATAGCTATGTAGAATCATCGGTTGCGGCATCGCCCCAGCGCTCCTATCGTGCGCGCCGAAATTGCGAATAAGGGGAGCGCGCGATGGCGAGCGAGCGAGCGGCCAATTTTCAGGGGCCGGGACCGGACGCGGTCTGGTTCGAGAATGTGAAAAACGGCAAGTTCCGCCTCCAGCGCTGCAACCATTGCGGCAAGGCGTTTTTCTATCCGCGCCCGCTTTGCGTTCATTGCGGCTCGGCCGACTGGGCGTGGGTCGATGCGTCGGGAAAAGGTACCGTCTACTCGACCTCCGTCGTGCGCCAGCGGCCCGAGGACGGGCCCGACTACAACATCGCGCTGATCGATCTCGCCGAAGGGCCGCGCATGATGTCGCGCGTCACCGGCATTCCCGCGCCCGAGGTCAAAATCGGCATGGCGGTCGAGGCCTATATCGCGCCACTCGACAAAGACCCGCTCGTCCTCTTCAAGCCGGCGGGGAGGGCATAGTCATGGCTCATCCTCTGCGCGGCGCGGTCGCCGTGGTCGGCATCGGGCTGACGCCGTTCGGCGAATTGCCGGGCCGGTCGCATCTCGAAATCATGGGCGAGGCGATTCACAACGCGCTCGCCGACGCCGGCCTCAAGAAAGACCAGGTCGACGGCATGTTCGGCTCCAACTTCGCCGATCCCCTGGGCGCGATTCTTTATCCCGAATATTTCGGGCTGAAAAATATCAAAGTCATGGATTCGACCAATATCGGCGGCTCGTCGTTCAACAACGCGATGCAGGAAGCCGCGGCGGCGCTGCATCTTGGATTGTGCGACGTCGCGCTGATCGCTTACGGCTCCAACGCGCGCACCAACACGCGGCGCGGCGGCGGGCCGGGCTTCGGCCGCTCGTTCGACGCGCCCTATCGCCCGCGCCAGCCGATCAATTCCTACGCGCTCGCCGCGGCGCGGCACATGCACCAATACGGCACGACGAAGGAGCAGTTGGCGCAGGTCGCGGTGTCGGCGCGGCAATGGGCGCAGAAAAACCCACGCGCGTTCATGCGCGACCCGCTCACCGTCGAGGACGTGCTCAAGGCGCGGATGGTGGTCGATCCGTTCGGGGTACGCGATTGCTGCCTCGTCACCGATGGCGGCGCCGCGATGGTGGTGGTGCGCGCCGACCGCGCCAAGGATTTCCCCAACGCGCCTGTCTACATGCTCGGCGTCGGCGCGGCGACGACGCACAACGACATTTCGCAAATGCCCGACCTCACCGTGACGGCGGTGGCGCAGGCGGCGCCGCGCGCCTATGCGATGGCCGGCATCACGCCCAAGGATGTCGACGTCATCGAGGTCTATGACGCCTTCACCATCAACACCATTCTGTTCCTCGAGGATTTCGGCTTCTGCAAGAAGGGCGAAGGCGGGCCGTTCGTCGCCGCGGGCAATATCGCGCCCGGCGGCAAGCACCCCTTGAACACCAATGGCGGCGGGTTGAGCTGCGTCCATCCCGGCATGTACGGCATGTTCATCATGGTCGAGGCAGTCGAGCAGTTGCGCGGCGTCGCGGGCGACCGGCAGGTGCCGGGGGCCGAGATCGCGCTGTGCAACGGCAATGGCGGCTATCTCTCGAGCCAGATCACGCTGGTGTTCGGCACCCAGGCGACGCTCTAGCCACGTTTGTTTGGTTAACTTAGCGCGGCCTTAAGCTCGTCCTGAAATAACTCCGGCCTGAAACGGATCCGGGGTTCCGATGAACAGTTATTTGCGGCGCGATTTCTTCCAGGTCGAGGGCTACACCAGCGTTTTCGACGCGCGCCTGTTCGATTTCCTGCTCGAGATGCAGAGCCTCGCCGGCATTACTGGCTCGACGGCCGAGATCGGCGTGCATCACGGCCGCTCGTTCTTCCTCCTGGCGCGGGCGCGCCGCGCGGGTGAGCAGGCGCTGGCAGTCGATGTGTTCGAGGACGATGCGATCTATAAGGACCCGCTGGGCCTCGGCCGCGGCGTGCGCTTCAAGCAGAATTGCCGGCGGCTCGGCGTCACCCTCGCCGACAACGAGATTTATGCCGGCCTTTCAACCACGCTCGACGCCGCCGAAATAGAACGCCGCGTCGGCAAGGTGCGGTTTTTCAGCGTCGATGGCGGCCATCGCTATGACGATGTCGCCTACGACATGCGGCTTGCCGCCGGCGCGCTCCATCCGCGCGGCATCGTCGTCGCCGATGATTTCATGAATCCGCAATGGCCCGAAGTCTCCCTCGCGATCATCGATTGGCTGCGCGAGAAGGACAACCCGCTTTGCCCGTTCCTGTCGAGCACATCGAAACTCTATCTCTGTGACCGGCGCGACAAACTTTTCTACCGCGCGCACGCCAAGCAATTCCTGACGGGCGGCCGCCACCTGGTGCGCGACACCGATCTGTTCGACGACTCCTATTTGTTCTCGCGTCAGGGCATGCGCGACAGACTGCGCTATTTCGCCAAGGAACAGATCGCGCTGCGGCTGCCGCGGCGCCAGCGCGGCAATCCGACGACGGCGCCCGATCTGTCGCCACCCGCGGTGACAGTGCCCCGCCGCGCCGCTTAAATTTTTTGCCGTCAAACGCCGCGCGTCGGCGCGGCTTGCCAACGGCGCGCGCTCCCGCTTGGTCGCGGAAAAATCTACTGATCCCGCTTCGGCGCGATCGCTTCGATGGCGTGGGCGAGTTTGATGTCGCGCTGGCTCAGCCCTTCGACATCGTGGCTCGACAGCACGATCTCGACCCGGTTGTAGACGTTGAACCATTCAGGATGGTGATCCATCTTTTCGGCCGCCAGCGCGACCCGGTTCATGAAGCCCCAGGCCTCGCTGAAATCGCCGAAATGGAAGGTCTTGCGGATCGCGTCGCGATCCTCGACCTCGGCCCAGCCGTGAAGCTCCTTGATGGCGGCGTGCCGCGCCGTACCCACGAGACGTTCCGACATTAGCGACCTCTCCTGCTAGACTCGCCCGAGGAGCATGTGACCACGATGACCCGCGAGATCAAGAAGGGAATGACGGCGCCGTCCCTCGCCGAGATTGAAACGCTGGCGCGCACCGCGCTGAAGACGATCCCGGCGGCGCTGGCGCGCCATGTCAAAGGCGTCATCATCCGTGTCGAAGATTTTCCCGACGCGGAGACCGAGCGCGACATGGAGCTCGAGGATTCGTTCGAGATCTTGGGGCTTTATCGCGGCACGCCGCTCGCCGCCAAAAGCGTCACCGATCCGCGCCCCGCCATCGACATGATTTATCTCTATCGCCGGCCCATGCTCGACTATTGGTGCGAGACCGGCGAGACGATCGAGGCCGTGGTGCGCCACGTCCTGATCCACGAGATCGGCCACCATTTCGGCTTTTCCGACGAGGATATGGAACGCCTCGAGCGCGAGGCGGCTAGCGAGGATTAAAGCGGCGTGCCGCGCGCGCCGAAGATCGCAGTGCCGAGCCGCAGCTCGGTCGAGCCGAAGCGGATCGCGGTCTCGTAATCGGCGCTCATCCCCATGCTGAGCCGCGTCAGGCCGTGCCGCTTCGCGATCTCGCGCAAGAGGGCGAAATGCGGCGCCGGGTTTTCGCCGTCGGGCGGAATGCACATCAGCCCGACCACCGGCAATTTCCACTGGTCGCGGCATTGGGCGATGAAAGCGTCGGCGTCGGCGGGCGCGATCCCCGCCTTTTGCGCTTCCTCGCCGGTATTGACCTCGACGAACAGGTCGGGGCGGCGGTTCTGTCTCGCCATTTCCCGCGCCAGCACCTCGGCCAAGCGCGGCCGGTCCAGCGTCTCGATGGCGTCGAACAGCGCCACCGCCTCGGCCGCCTTGTTGGTCTGGAGGGGGCCGATCAGATGCAGCCGCAGGTCAGGATGGGCGGCCTTGAGCGCGGGGTACTTTCCGGCCGCCTCCTGCACCCGGTTTTCGCCGAACAGGCGCTGGCCGGCCTCGAGGGCTTCCACCACCGCCTCGGCCGGGTGGGTCTTCGACACCGCCATCAGGGCGACCGCGTCGGGATCCCGCCCGGCGGCCCTGGCCAAGTCCGCGATCCGGCCGCGAAGCGCCGACAATCGTTCGGAAATCGTGATCCCCGGGGTCATGACCGAGTCTGGACAGAAGGGGCAATTTCGGGATATTTCAGCATTTTACCGATATCCGGTGATAGACTGTCGCCGCGCGGATTGCTGGCCGGCCCAGGCGATTCTAGTCCCGGCCCAGCGTTGGATGGGAGTGGTTTATGGCACGCAGAGAGATCGGTTTAGCGGTGGTCACGGCGATCATCCTGCTGACGGCGGGCTGTGGCGGCGGTAGCCTGTTCGGCGACGCGGTCGATACCAGCCAGACCGACACTGACGCCGAGCAACGCGCCAACGATCCCTACCACACCAACCCGCTGTACAATCCCCAGGTTCCGGCCGCGCAGGTCTATATCAACAAGCAGGAATCCGCCGACGACAACAGCTTCAGCGTCCTGACGTCGCTGTTCGGCGACAACAAGAAGGGCGAAGGCGGCGGTGGCGGGGTCTCGGGCGTCGCGGTCAACTCCTTTCTGTGGCACGCCTCGCTCGACACCATGTCGTTCATGCCGATCGCCTCGGCCGATCCGTTCGGCGGCACCATCATCACCGATTGGTACAGCCCGCGCGGCACGCCCAACGAGCGTTTCAAGGTCAATATCTTCATCCTCAATCGCGAGCTGCGCGCCGACGGCGTGCGCGTCACCGTGTTCCGCCAGACCCGCGACGGCGGCGGCCAATGGGTCGACGCGCCGGTCGACCCCAAGACCGGCCGCGACCTCGAAAACTCCATCCTGACGCGCGCCCGGCAGATTCG
>JANWJX010000018.1 GCA_025451725.1 Allostellaceae bacterium | reverse complement strand
TTCTCGACCTCGGGCCGGCCGAACAGGCCGCTCGGGCGGAAGATCAGCACCATTACCAGCACCAGGAACACCATCACGTCTTTGTATTCGACCGAGGCGTAGCCCGACCACAGCGCCTCGATCAGGCCGATCAACAGGCCGCCGAGCATCGCGCCCGCCAGCGAGCCGATGCCGCCCAGCACCGCCGCGGTGAACGCCTTGATGCCGGCCTCGAAGCCGATGAAAAAATCGATCACGCCGTAATAGAGCAGCACCATCATACCGGCGACGGCGGCGAGCGACGCGCCGATCAGGAAGGTCAGCGAAATGGTGCGGTCGACATCGACGCCCAAGAGCGCCGCCATGGTCGCGTCCTGCTCGACCGCGCGCTGCGCCCGGCCGAGCGGCGTCGCCGCGATGACATAGGTGAAGGCCGCCATCAGAATCACCGTCAGCGCGACAATAAACAGTTGGAGATAGGAGACACGGGCGACGAAATCGCCGCCGGTCAGCGCAATGCCGCCATGTACCACGGGTTGCAGCGTCTTGACCCGCGCGCCCTGAAGCAGTTGGACATAGTTTTGCAGGAAGATCGACATGCCGATGGCCGAGATCAGCGGCGCGAGGCGGAACGAGCCGCGCAGCGGGCGGTACGCGACGCGCTCCACCGCCCAACCGTACGCAGCCGTGAACACCATCGCGATGACCAGGACCAGCAGCAGCGCCAGCGGGATATAGGTGATTCCGGCGATGCCGAGCGCCATGAACGCGATCAGTGAGACGAACGCGCCGATCATATAGATCTCGCCGTGGGCGAAATTGATCATGCCGATAATGCCGTAGACCATCGTGTAACCGATGGCGATCAGGCCGTAGATCGCGCCCAGCGCAATGCCGTTGACAAGCTGTTGCAGCAGGTAATTCATGCGGCGGCCAAAGTAAGCGGTGCCTTCAAGGCAAGCAAGGCAAGGAGAGAGCGATGCCCGATACCGGCCGTGCCGCGCAAAAGTCGCGGGAGGCGCAATTCGACTGGCAGGACCCGCTGCGCTTCGAGGACGAGCTCTCCGAAGACGAGCGCATGATCCGCGATGCCGCGCGCGCCTACGCCCAGGACAAGCTGATGCCGCGCATCAAGCTGGCGTTCCGCAACGAGACTTTCGACGTCGCGGTGCTGCGCGAAATGGGCGAGCTGGGTTTCCTCGGCTCGACCCTCACCGGCTATGGCTGCGCCGGCACGTCCTATGTCGCTTACGGCCTCATCGCCCACGAGTTGGAGAAAGTGGACTCCGCCTACCGGTCGAGCCTCTCGGTCCAGTCCTCGCTGACCATGTACCCGATTTACGCCTTCGGCAGCGAGGCGCAGAAACAGAAATACCTGCCGCGCATGGCGACGGGCGAGTTGATCGCGTGTTTCGGCCTGACCGAGCCCGATTACGGCTCCGACGCGGGCGGCATGAAAAGCCGCGCCAAGAAGGTCGATGGCGGCTTTGTCCTCAACGGCAGCAAGATGTGGATCAGCCACGCGCCGGTCGCCGACCTCCTGCTGATCTGGGCCAAGGACGAGTCCGGCGACGTGCGCGGTTTCCTCATCGAGCGCCAGTCGGCGAAGGGCCTCACGACGCCGAAGATCGAAGGCAAGTTCAGCCTCCGCGCTTCCTCGACCGGCGAAGTGTCGATGCAGGATTTGTTCGTGCCGGAGGAAAATCTGCTGCCCGGCGTCAAAGGCCTGCGCGGTCCATTCTCTTGCCTCAACAACGCTCGGTACGGCATTTCCTGGGGCGCGCTCGGCGCCGCGACGTCATGCTGGCACGCCGCGCGCGACTACACGGTCGGCCGCAAGGCGTTCGGCAAACCGCTCGCGGCAAATCAGCTCATCCAGAAAAAACTCGCCGACATGCAGACGGAAATCACGCTCGGCTTGCACGCCTGCCTGCGGCTCGGCCGGCTGATGGACGAGCACAAGGCGACGCCGGAAATGATCTCGATGCTGAAGCGCAACTCGACCGGCAAGTCGCTCGACATCGCGCGGTTGGCGCGCGACATGCATGGCGGCAACGGCATCGTCGACGAGTACAACGTGATCCGCCACGTCCTTAATCTCGAGACGGTCAACACCTACGAGGGCACGCACGACATCCACGCGCTGATTCTGGGCCGCGCGCAGACCGGCCTCGCCGCCTTCTAGGCCGTCGCCGATCTCACGTCCCGCCGTCGCAGCGGACGGTCTGGCCGGTGATGAACGAAGCGTCGTCGCTGGCGAGAAAGGCGATGGCGGCCGCTTGCTCCGCGACCTGGCTGCGCCGCGCCAGCGCCAGCCGCTTATAGTCGTCGCGGGTTTCGCGGAAATACTCGTCCATGCCCGGGGCGGGTTCGCCGACGACGCCCGGCGCCAGGGTCAGGCGCGAGGTCACGCGATCCGGCGTGTCGGTACCGCCGGGCGCGACGCAATTCACGCGGATGCCATGGCGTCCATACTCGTCGGCCAGCGACCGGGTCAGCGCCTCGACCCCGCCTTTGGCGACGGCGTAGGGCGTGCGGTAAAGCCCGCGCCGCACAATCGCCGAGCTGACATTCACGATCGCGCCGGCCTTTTGCTCGACCATGACCGGCAGTGCCGCCGAGCAGCACCAGAGAGTCGGAAACAGCGACCGCTCCAGCTCGCGATTGATCTGCTCTTCGGAATAATTGGCATAGGGCTGCCACCAGATCGTGCCGCCGACGATATTGGCCAGCACGTCGATCCGGCCCCAGGCGGCGACCGTCTCGCGAATGAGGCGTTGCGCCTCGGCGTACTTGCCGAGATCGGCGAGGATCATCGCGGCTTCGACGCCGGCGGCCTCGAGCTGGCGGACGGTCTCGACGGCGCCGGTCGCGACCCGGTCCGCGACAATCACCTTGGCGCCTTCGGCGCCGAAACGCCTTGCCGTGGCGCGGCCGATCCCTTGGCCGGCGCCGGTGACGACACAGATCTTGTCCTTAAGACGCCGGGCTCCCGCCGCGCGGGGATCGAGCTCGCCGATCATGCCTCTTCTCCTTCGCTTGCATCGTTCGAACGAAGGACCTTGCCGTAATCGCGCGGTCCGCGCCATCCGGCGGGTGCGCTTCGGTGCCGATCAAAGAAAAGGCCCGCCGAAGCGGGCCTTTTTGTAACGAGGCGGAAGGGGTTATGCCGCCGGCGACAGACGCGCCAGGCGATTGCCGACAGTGAGGGACTGGGTCCAGAACCGGTCGAGCCGGCGGAAGGTGACGATGGCGTGAACCAGGGTCTGCTCGTCCAGGGGACTCTGGTTGAGCTGGCCCAAATGCCGCTCCACCATCTGCAGGACGAGGTTGCGCACCGCCATGCCCTTGTCGGTGAGGCGGACGCGGATCGAGCGGCGGTCATGCAGCGAGCGCTGCTGGCTGAGATAGCCGTTTTCGGCCAGCTTCTTGACGTTGTAGGACACGTTGGAGCCGAGATAGCAGCCGCGCAGCGTCAGTTCGCCGATGGTCATGTCGTGGTCGCCGACATTGAACAGGATCATGGCCTGCACGTTGTTGACGTCGTGCATGCCGTTGTTCTCCAGCTCGACCTTGACGATTTCAAGGAATTGCCGGTGCAGGCGCTCGGTCAGCGCGATCGCGTCGAGATAGGCGAGAAGCATGGACATCGTCGGTGCCTTCAAGAGAAATGGAGCAGCCTCACAACCTAAAGATCAGTGATTAATTTTCCCTTTAATTCACCCTGTATTCGGCGAAAACCGCCGCAAAGCGACGCTTTCGCGGCCTTTTGCCCCGGGCGATTGTCATTAAAACCCCCGGCTCCTATCATTCCGCGCCATGACCGATCCGGCCTATCCCCGCACCCGCATGCGCCGCAACCGGCGCCAGGACTGGCAGCGGCGCCTCGTCGCCGAGCATGTCCTGACTTCGGGCGACCTGATTTGGCCGGTTTTCATCCATGACGAACGCGTGGCGCGCGCGCCGATCCCGTCGATGCCGGGGGTCGACCGGCTGTCGATTCCGGCGCTGGTCGACGCGGCGGGCGAGGCGGCGGCGCTGGGCATTCCGCTGATCGCGCTGTTCCCCGCGACCCCGCCCGAGCGCAAATCGGCGCGCGGCGAGGAAGCGCTCAACCCCGAAAATCTCGTTTGCCGCGCCGTGCGCGCGGTGAAAAAGGCGCATCCCGGGCTCGGCGTCATGTGCGACGTCGCGCTCGACCCCTTCACCACGCACGGCCATGACGGCGTGCTCGATGCCGACGGCGACGTCGCCAACGACGAGACGGTGGCGATCCTGTGCCGCCAGGCGCTGGTCCAGGCCGAGGCGGGCTGCGACGTGATCGCGCCGTCCGACATGATGGACGGACGGGTCGGCGCGATCCGCGACGCGCTCGACGCCAAGAATTTTCAGCGCGTCCAGATCATGGCTTATGCCGCGAAATACGCCTCGGCGTTTTACGGCCCGTTCCGCGACGCGATCGGCTCCAAATCCAATCTCGGCAAGGCCGACAAGCGCACCTATCAGATGGACCCGGCGAACGGCGACGAGGCGCTGCGCGAGGTCGCGCTCGATCTCGCCGAGGGCGCCGACATGGTGATGGTGAAGCCCGGCATGCCCTATCTCGACATCGTGCGCCGGGTGAAGGAGCGGTTCGGCGTTCCGACTTATGCTTACCAGGTCTCGGGCGAATATTCGATGATCGCCGGCGCCATCGAGCGCGGCTGGCTTGACCCGTCCGCGTCGCTCGAGGCGCTCTTGGGCTTCAAGCGCGCCGGCGCCGACGGCGTGCTGACCTATTTCGCCGTGGATGCGGCGAAGGCGCTTAAGAAGGGTTGATTGCTCCTCCAGCTGTTCCATGTCTGGCGCGATTTTTTCATCGTCACCGCGACGGCGGGCGCGACGCTGATTGGCGCGATGTTTGTCGTTGTCTCCATCGCCGTCGGCATCCTGACGCGCGACCGCTCGGCGGCGGCGCATGCCTATCTCACCTCGACATTGGTTCATCTCGGCGCGGTGCTGCTGGCGAGCCTGCTGACCATGGCGCCGTCTGTGACGTGGTTGAGTTTCGCCGTGGTGCTCACCGTGGGCGGCGCCATCGGCGTGGTCTATGTGGCGGTGCTCGCCACCACCGTGCATCGCTTCCGCGTCGATTGGACCGACACGCTCTGGTACACCGGCCTGCCGGTTATCGGCTATGCCGGGTTGGCCGCTGCGGGCATTCTCGGCTTCATCGCCAATTTTCACGCGGTGGAATTGCTCGCCGCAGCCTCGGTGCTGGTGCTGATCTGCGGCGTGCATAATGCCTGGGATATGATTTTGGCCTTCGCCGCGCGACCCCGGCCGCCCGCCAAAGAATAGATCAGGGCGTCTCGGTGACGCTGAACGCGCCGCGCAAATCGCCGATCTTGAAGCCGGTCGCCCGGTCGCCGGGATAAAGCTCCTTGAGTTTCGCCGCGACCGCGGGGGCGAGATTCTCGCCGTGGCACGCGAGACAGACCGGACCGGTCGGAATCGCCTTCATAAATCGAAACACTTTCGTGCCGCCTTCATCGACATAGGCGGCGGTTTCGATCTTGGCCGGGTTTTCGCCCGCCGCCTTGCGGCGCTCGAAATCCTGAAGCTGCTTCAATTCCCACGCATCGGGCGCGTCCTTGGGCTGGCGCAGTCTGAGGCTGGTGCGCCGGATCGTCATGTGATGCTCGGCGGATTTCTCCGCGGCGAGCTTCGGCGCGGCGACATTGCAGACGCCGAGCGCATTGACCGGGCCGCCCGCCGCCATCGCCTTTTGCAGCTCGGCGAGCAGCCGCGCGCCGTAGTCCATCGCGGCCGCACGCGCAGCGTCGCTGCGCGCCTTGACGTCGTCCTGCGCCGAAGCGGTGCCGGTCAGTGTCAGGGTCGCGATCACAGCCACCAGAACTGCGCGTTTCATGGTTCCCCCTCCTTACGATAATAACAGGTCGTTGAATTCCGGGTTGCGGCGCATGAACTCGATCAGGAATTCGCAGCCGACGCGGATCTTCTGGCCGCGCGCCCGGACGAGATCGAGCGTGCCGCGCGCCAGCCGCGTCGCGATGCCGCGCCCGCGCAGCGCCGCCGGCGTTTCCGTGTGCAGGAGATAGAGTCCGCCCGGAATCGCGCGATAGGTGACGAAGGCGACGCCGCCATCGGCGTCGAGCTCGAACCGATGTTGCGCCGTGTTGTCGCGAACCGCGTCGCTCATGGTTTCACCGGCACGGCGTACGGTTGTCCCTTCACGCCGATTACTGTCACCAGGATGCGGCACGGACTTTTGCCGATATTGGTGCCGCGATGGGCGACGCCGATCGCTTCCACCACGCTGTCGCCCGCCTTGTAGCGGTTGACCTTGCCGCCCGCGGCGCGCACTTCGAGCTCGCCCTCGAGGATGTAACCGACGATCGGCACCGGATGTTTGTGCAGCGCGGTCGAGCCGCCCGGCGGAATCGTCACGATCATGGTGGTGATCTCGGCCTCGCCGCTTCGTGGATATTTGATCGGCTGGCCGATATTGGTGGTCGCGGTCTTGAGCAGGACCCGCGTCGACATCGGCTCATCGGCCCACGCGCCTGCCGACACCAAACAAAATGTCACCGCCGCTGCCGCTATCCACCGCATCGCCATCTCCTTCGACCGCACCCTAGCACGGCGATTGTCGCCTTGCGCCGCCTGCGCTAAGACAGGCGCCAACCTCATAACCAGCGGATGAATCATATGGCCGTACGCGGCCCGTTATCGGGCATTACCGTCGTCGATCTGTCGCGCATTCTGGCCGGCCCTTACGCCACCTTCCTGATGGCGGAAATGGGAGCGCGGGTAATCAAGGTCGAGCCGCCCGCGCCGGGCGACGACGCCCGCGCCTACGGCCCCTACAAAAACGGCGTCTCGACCTATTTCGCTTCGATCAATCGCGGCAAGGAATCGATCTCGCTCGATCTGAAGGCGGCGAAGGACAAGGCGATTTTCGAAAAGCTCCTCGAGCGCGCCGACGTCGTCGTCGAGAATTTCCGCCCCGGTACGATGGAAAAATTGGGCTATGGCTGGGAGACATTGCATGCGCGCTATCCCAAGCTGATTTATGCCGCGGCGTCGGGCTTCGGCCATTCCGGCCCGCACTCGACCAAGCCCTCCTACGACATGGTGGTGCAGGGCATGGGCGGCATCATGTCGATCACCGGCCATCCCGGCATGCCACCGGCGCGCATCGGCATGTCGATCGGCGATATCGGCGCCGGGCTTTACACCGCGGTTGCCATCAACGCCGCGATCGCGCACCGCGCCATGACCGGCGAGGCGACCAAAATCGACGTCGCGATGTTCGATTGCCAGCTGGCGCTCCTGGAAAATGCGGTGATGCGCTACACCGTGCTGGGCGAAGTGCCCGGCCCGCTCGGCGGCCGCCATCCGTCCATCGTGCCGTTCGAGGCGCTCGAGACCAAGGATGGCTGGATGATCGTCGCCGCCGGCAACGACAATCTGTGGCTCAAACTGTGCGAAGGGCTCGGGCGGCAAGATCTCGCCGCCGATCCGCGCTACAAGACCAACGATCTGCGCGCGCAGAATCGCGACACGCTGCGGCCCGAACTGGTGAAGGAATTGCGCAAGCACACCACGACCGAAAACATCGCGATTCTGGAAAAGGCCGGCGTCCCCTGCGGCCCGATCAACAATGTCGAGCAGGCGCTGAACCATCCGCAGGTCGCGGCGCGCAACATGCTGGTGACGGTCGACGATCCCGCGGCGGGCAAGCTCACGCTTGCCGGCAACCCGCTCAAATTCTCGGCCTTTCCCGACCCGCCGACGCGCGACCCCGCGCCGACGCTGGATCGCGACCGCGCGAAGATTCTGAAGGAACTGGGTTTTTAATCCAATGAATCGGAGACGGATTCACGCCTGATGGAATCGCCATAAGCGGTTCCATCAAGGACGATCCGGTTCTGTCCTCACGGAAAATTGTCTCGGCGGCGCATCCGGCCGCCGCGATACTGCGTATCTGCCGCGTCTCAAACCGGGAGGATGCGATGACACTGTTTCGCTTTGGCGTGATGGGATTGGCCGTGTTGTCGATGGTCGCAATCGCGGATCGTGCCGCCGCCAACGATTCCGGCAGCTACAAGCCGCCCGAGGCGGCCGGTGGCGACTCCGCCGACATGACCACGGCGCGCGCGGCTATCGCGGCCAAGGACTATGCCGGCGCCATCAAGATTCTCTATCCGATGTCGCAATCCATGCCGCAGGACGCCGACGTGGTGAATCTGCTCGGCTTCTCCTACCGCATGCTCGGCCAGTATCCGCAGGCTTTCATTTATTACGACAAGGCGCTGGCGATCGACCCGGCGCATAAGGGCGCGCTGGAATATGAAGGCGAGGCCTATCTCGAAACCAACCAGCTGCCGAAGGCGATGAACAATCTCGCCACGTTGAAGCGCGCCTGCGGCTCGGCGGGATGCGCGGAAATCGCGCAGCTCGAATCCGCCATCGGCCGGTACAAGAAACAGGCCAAAATCAACTAGAGCGTCAGCTCCATCCCGTCGCGGCCGATTTCCCAGCCGGCTTCGCGCGCCTGCGCATATTCCGCGCTGTCGGCGCGGTGCAGCTTGTTGGTGTTATTGATGTGGACGAAGATTTTGCGCCCGATGCCGCAATCGGCCAGCGCGGCGATACTGTCGCTTGCGCTGACATGACCCATGCGCTTGCCGGTCTTGGTACCAAGCCCGGCGCGGATCATCTCGTCGTCGCGCCACAACGTGCCGTCGAAGAAAAGTAACGACGCGCCCGTGAGCCGCGTCTTCAACGCCGCGTCGATATCGGCGCAGCCCGGAATGAAAAAGAACTTCCTGCCGGTCCGAGAGTCTTCGATCTCGAGTCCGATCGTGTTCTCGGAGCGCTCGGCGAGATGCGCCGCGATGTCCGCGCCTTCGAGGTAAAGCGCGGGCTTGCCCGGCACGCTGAACGGCGTGACGCGCAGGCCGGTCGCGGCGCCGTCGCGGGTCATGAGACCGGCCGCAGCGTCGAGTGTCAGGACGCGGCGCGCGACGAAATCCGGGTTGAGCACTTTGAAAATGCTGTTGCCGTCGAGCACGCCCAGGACCGCGCGGGTGGCGTAGATCGCGAGCTTCTGGCTCTCGCGCAGATCGAGCAGGCCCGCCACGGCATCGACGTCTCCGTTGGTCAGGACCACGCCCGCGATCGGGCTGTGGCGGCCGGGCGCCTGGGGATGCAGCACGTCGTTGGCGAGAATCTGGGCGCGCAGATCGGGCGACGCATTGAGCAGGAACCAGTGCGCATCGTCCGCTGTCACCGCCAGCGAGACCTGGGTTTGCGCCTTGGCTTCGCCGCGCCACACCCGGGCGCAGGATTCGCAATTGCAGTTCCATTGCGGATAGCCGCCGCCCGCCGCCGCGCCGAGGATGCGGATGCGCATCGCCGCCTCAACCCGCCGGCGCGGGCCGGCGCTGGAAGGCGCGCTGCGGGTCGTAGCCGTAAGTGGCGCCAAGGAAGAACGCGAGCGCGCAGCCGATGACGACGACCGCCGCGACCCAATCGAACTTGCCGTATAGCGCGAAGCGGATCAGCTCGACGCCATAGGTGAAGGGGTTGAGCTGCGCCAGCCAGGCGAGCCAGGTCGCGCCGCTTTCCTTGAGCCGCCATATCGGATAGAGCGCCGTCGAGAGAAAGAACATCGGGAAGATGACGAAATTCATCGTGCCGGCGAAATTCTCGAGTTGGCGGATCGTCACCGACATCAAGAGGCCGAGCGCGCCCATCATGATCCCCGCCGCGATCAGCGCCGGCAGCACGGTGAGGAATCCCCATGGCGGAATGTCGATGCCGACGATCACCGCGACGATCATGAAGGCATAAGCCTGGAGCACCGACAAGACCACGCCGGCGAGGAGTTTGCAGAGAAGCAAGTACCAGCGCGGCAGCGGCGCGGTCAGCAGCAGGCGCATCACCCCCATCTCGCGGTCATAGACCATCGACAGCGACGACTGCATGCCCTGGAACAGCAGCACAATCCCCATCAGGCCCGGCACCATATAGACCTGATACGTCACATAGGTTTCGTAGGGCGGCGTGATGGAAATGCCGAGCACGTTCTGGAACCCCGCGCCGACCACGATCAGCCAAAGCGCCGGCCGCACTACGGCCGAGGCGAGCCGCCCGGTCTGATTGACGAACCGCGTGAGTTCGCGGCGCGCGACTGCGGCAAAGGCTTTGGCGGCGTGGCTGGGGTTCACGGACGTCTCCTCCACCGGATTTAAGGGCGATACCGTCCCGGAACGCAATTCGTTTTGAATGGTTGCAAAAGAGGCAGCACCCCGACTCGGTGCGTCACCGGCTATGGAGGAAATCATGGGCCGTGCGCTTCTGCTTTGGCTGTTGGGCGTTCCGATTCCGATCATCATTCTCATCGCCCTGTTGTGGCATTGAACAGGCGGAGGCGGATATGACGATAGCAAGCGGGCCGGTCCCGGCCGGCACCCCGGTTTACATCCGCGAGACACCGGTTTCGGCCGTGTCCTGGCAGGCCGTTCTCGGCGGCGCGTTCGTGGCCGCGGCCACTTCCTTGATCCTGATCGCGCTGGGCGCCGGTTTCGGCCTGTCCTCCGTGTCGCCATGGCCGCGTTCGGGCATGTCGGCGCAATCCTTCACCGTCACGGCAGCGATCTGGCTGGTGATCGTGCAGTGGATTTCCGCCGCTTCCGGCGGCTACCTGACCGGGCGGCTGCGCACGCGGTGGGTCGGGCTTCACACGCACGAGGTCGCATTCCGCGACACCGCGCACGGATTCCTCACTTGGTCGGTCGCGACGGTGATCGGCGCGCTGGTGCTTGCCTCGGCCGCGTCGTCGCTGACGGGCGGCGCCACCCGGGCGACCGCCACGGTGGCGGCCGGCGACTCCGCCGGCCTGTCCCAGGCGCGCGATTATGCGGTCGACGCCTTGTTCCGCGCGCCCGATCCGCAATCCGCCAGTCCCGCCACCGCCGACACCCGCGCGGAGACGGGACGCATCCTGGCGAGCGGCGCGGCTAATGGCGGCACGATCGCTTCCGGCGACCGCGACTATCTGGTGCAATTGGTCGAAGCGCGCACCGGCCTTTCGGCGGAAGACGCGCACAAACGCGTCGACGCCGTGCTGGCGCAGGAAAAACAGGCCGAAGCGAAAGTGCGCGCCGCCGCCGATAAGGCGCGCAAGGCGGCGGCGACCTTCGCCATTTTCCTCGGCGTGTCGATGCTGGTCGGCGCGTTCATCGCCTGCGCCGCGGCGGCGTTGGGCGGGCTGCGCCGCGACGAGCACGCCTAGACAAACATTGCGACAAAGCCGCAGATCAAAACTTACACTTGGTCTCCGGCTTGTCGTAGCCGAGCGTGTCGAGCACGTTGGTCTGGTGCAAAAAGCCGGACATCGGCGCGTCGGCGATCACCGCGTCGGCGGTCGCCAGCAGAATCGGCTGGCGCAGCTGATGGTCCCAGTCACGGAAGCTCAGCGGCGGGCCCTTGGCGCCGTCGATATTCATCGCCGGGCCGAGCAGGTATTTGTCGACGCCCGCGCTGTCCGCCGCCTTGCTTTCGCGCACCGCGTCGTCGAGCGCGCGCACCGCAAGCCACGCCGCCCAATCCTCCGCGCCCATGTCGCGGCCGGCGCGCTTCTTGAAGCGATGGCTGACCTGCGGCGCGCCGTAACGCTCCCAGCTCCAGCGCCATGCCGTCGCGACCAGGCCGGTCGCGCCGATCACCGGCCGCGGATAGATCGTGGCGTAAGGCAGGCCGCGCGCGAACGTGCCGTCGGAATCGGCGACGTAAATCACGTCGTAGGTCGCGTCCCCGGTCAGCAGCGCGACATTGTCCTGGTCGCGGTGGCGCGGATCGTTGCTGACGATGAAATCGCGCGTCGCGGCGATGGAGAGGCCGAAGCGCTTGGCGGCATGAGCGAATGCGTCGGCGTCCGCCTTGTCCTCTGGCAGCGGCCCGCGCAGCACCAGCACCTTGGGCCATTTGCGTGCCAGGAGGAATTGCGCCAGCGCATCCGCCAGCATGGCGCGGCTCGGAATCACATTCAGCAGCTCGGGCTGGCACGCCGCGCCGCGCAGCGCGTCGCTCCGTGCCGAGATGTTGAACAGGATCACATCCTTGCCGCGCTCGGCCTTGGCCAGCGCCGTCATCGCATCGTCGGGCGCGTCGACCACGAACCAATGCACACCTTTGGCCGCCATGGCGTCGACGGTCGCGGCGAGCTTGTCGCCGCTCGCCGCATCCTGCTCGATCAGCTTGTAGGTAAGGCCCGACGTCCCGGCGTCGATATTCACCTCGTCGATCGCCATTTGCGCGCCGACGACGGGCCGTCCCGGCGTGATCGTGCTTTCGGCGGGTCCTTCCCTGGCGTCGTAGCGCGGATCGTCGGCGACCTGGACATAGCCGACGGCGATATCGTGGCTCAACGGCGCCGCGTGCGCCGCGATCGCCAGCATTATGATCGCCGCCGCCAGCGCCGCTCTATTCATCGATCGCAACGCCATAAGGATAATGCCCGACCGGCACCGATTTCAGCACCTTGCGCGACGCGACGTCGATGATGCTGATGTCGTCGCTGCCGCCATTGGCGACGAATATGCGCTTCTGCGCCTTGTCGAACGTGATTCCCCAGGGACGGCTGCCGACCAGGATATAGCCCGTGACTTTGCGCGATTTCACGTCGACCACGCCGATATGATTGGCGCGGCCCAGCGTCACGAACGCGGTCTTGCCGTCCTTGTCCATCACCAGCGCGACCGGCGACACGTCCTGTTTGCGCATGCCGGGCGGCAGGAAATCGATGCTGCCCGTCACCTTGTTGGTCGCGACGTCGATCAGATCGACCTTGCCGGCAAGCTCTGTCGAGACCCACAATTCCTTGCCGTCGGGCGTCAGGGCGAAACGGCGTGGTCGCGTATCGGTGCCGATGTCGGTACGCTTGCCCGACGCGACGTCGATGACGCTGACCAGGTTCGAGCCTTCCGACGCGACATAGACGATCGTGTCGTCGGGATTGAGCAGCACGCCTTCCGGCTCGAGCCCGACCTTCACCGACTTGAGCTGCTTCTTGGTGGCGAGATCGAAGATCGACAGCGCCCCGGCATCCTCGTTGCTGATGAACAGGCGCTCGCCCTTCTTGTCCAGATCGAAGGTCTCGGGGTCGTCGATGTCGCCGATGCGGCCGACGACCTTCAGACTTACGACGTCGACAATGTCGATGCGGTCGGCGCCGCCGCACGCGACGTAAAGCAGCTTGTGATCCGGGCTGAACACCATGCCGCGCGGGCGCGCGCCGGTCTTGATGACGGCGACCGGCGTATAGTCGGTCGCGTTCAACACCGTGACGCCATTGCCCTTTTCGTTGCTGACGAACAGATGATTGGTGCCGGCGAAAACGGGGAAGGAAAAGAGAAAAACCAACAAAAGTTTTGAACCACCAAGACACCAAGACGCCAAGTTTTGCCCTTTGTTTCTTGGTGCCTTGGTGCCTTGGTGGTCAAAAGTTCTTCTCACGCGGCAACTCCCTTGGCTTCGGTCAGCGCCATGAACGCGGCGGCGAGGTTGCCCGCGCCGGTCTCGGCGATGAGGGTTGCGGGCGCGCCCTCGCGCAGCACTTTGCCTTTATGCAGCACCACGACGCGGTCGGCGTTCTCGGCTTCGTCGATGAGATGCGTCGCCCACAACACGCCGACGCCCGTGCCGCGCAGCCCCAGCACATGCTCGAGCAGATCGCGGCGCGACGCGGGATCGAGGCCGACGGTCGGCTCGTCCATCAGCAGGATGCGGGGCCGGTGCATCAGGGCGCGCGCCAGCTCGACGCGGCGGCGATTGCCGCCCGACAATTCGCGCACCTTGCGTCCCGCGATGTCGGTCAGGCCCAGCGTCTGCATCACCTCGGCGAGGCGCTCGTCCTGCACCCGCGCCGACAGTCCGTGCAGCCCGCCGTGGAAGCGCAGATTGGCGCGCACCGAAATATCGAGATCGAGGGTCGGTTGCTGGAACACGATGCCGAGCCCCGCCAGCGCAGGCACCGGGTCGCGGCCGATATCGTGGCCGTAAATATGGATCGTGCCGCTGTCGGCGACGAACAACCCGCTGAGCAGTTGGAACAGCGTGGTCTTGCCGGCACCGTTCTGGCCCAAGAGCGCGACGAACTCGCCGGGTGCGACCTGAAGGCTGACATGGTCGAGCGCGGTGACGTCGCCGAAGCGCTTTACAACCTCTTCGACCACCAGCACCGATTCCGGTCCGCTCATGCCGCGTCCTCCGCGTCTTTCTTGGTATCGAGTCCGCGCAGCAGATCGGGATAAAGATCGAGCAGGCGCTTGCGAGCGGCCTCGACCGCCGATCCGTCGGGCGAGCGCGGCCGCGGCAGATCGACCGGCATGTCGAGCACCATCCGGCCCGGCCCGGCCGTCAGGAACAGGATCCGGTCGCCGAGGCTCAGCGCCTCGCGCAAATCGTGCGTCACGAACAGGACGGTGGGCCGCTCGCGCTGCCACAGCGTCACGAGGGAATCGCGCAGGCGCTGCGCGGTGGGCGCGTCGAGCGAGGTGAAGGGCTCGTCGAGCAGCAGCAATTCCGGCTCGTTGACGAAGGCGCGCGCCAGCGCGACGCGGCGCTGCTGGCCGCCGGACAGATGGCCGGGATAGGAATCGAGTTGGCCGCCGAGATTCATCTCCCGCAACAACGCTTCGGCGCGTCCTTCCTCCCGCGGCGGAGGGTCGAGCGCGAGGCGCACATTGTCGCGCGCCGTCAGCCACGGCATCAGGCGCGGCGTCTGAAACACGAAGCCGATGCGGTCCGGCCTGGCTGGCGCCACCGTGCCCTCATAGTCACGGTCGAGCCCGGCGACGATCGACAAAAGCGTGGTCTTGCCGCAGCCCGACGGGCCGACAATGCACAGGAATTGTCCCTGCGGCACCGTGAAGGCGAGATCGGCGAGTGCGACATTCTCGCCGCCGCCGGTGCGATAGACCTTGCGGTTGATCGCGATGTCGAGCGCGCTCATGCCCGCCACCGCGTCAGGCGCCGCTCCAAGGGGCGGATCACCAGGCCCTCGATCGCCAGCACGATGGCAATGAAGCTCGCGGAATAGGCCAGGATGTTGGCGATGTCGAAAAACTGGAAATAAAGGCCGAGGCGGAATCCGACGCCGTTGCTGCGCCCGATCAGCTCGACCACCAGCACGATCTTCCAGATCAGCGACAGGCCGGTACGCGTCGCCGCCATGAAATAAGGGTAAAGCTGCGGCAGATAGGCGCGGCGCATGCGGCGCGCCCAGGGCAGGCGCAGCACATCCGCGACCTGCAGCAATTGCGGATCGACCGAGCGCGCGCCCTCGCGCAGGATCACCGCGGTCTGCGCCACCTTGTTGAGCGCGACCGCCGCGATCGCCGCCGTCTCATTGAGGCCGATCCAGAGATAGCACAGGATGATGATGACCAGCGCCGGCACGTTGAGGCCGAGCACCAGCCACAGATCGAACAACCCGTCGACCGGCCGCGACCGGCCCATCAGCATGCCGATCGCCGAACCCGCCGCCATCGCCAGCACGAAGCTGGCGGCGACACGGGCCAGCGTGTAGCCGAGATCGGAGAGGAGATAGCCCTCGGTCGCGTCGTCGATCGCCGCGCGCAGCACCGTCGCCGGGCCGGGCAACAGCGCGCTGTCCGACAGCGACGCCGCCTGCCAGATCGCCAGCAGCAACAGCGCCGAAATCAGGCGCAGCGACGTGTCGTTGACGGTGAAACGCGCGAGACTCATCAAGCGTCGGTCACGATCCGGCGAAGAACGTGCCGGCGGGAACCGCGCCGCCCGGCGGCGCGTCGGCTTTGTCGCCGAGGCTCGTCAGCAGCGCGATCATGCGTTGCGCGTCGCGGGCGAGGTCCTCGGGCGTCGCGCCTTCCTTGGCGATGATGCCGCGACGATAGGCGGCGCGGAGCTTTTCGAGCGTCGCGTCGTCCGCGGCGCCGGTCAGCTTGCGGATCGCCTGCCATTCGGATGGCGAATCGGCGAGGATCTTGCGCGCGGCGGAAGCGGCGGCGAGATAGCCTTTCACCAGCGCCGGATTGTCCTTGGCCCAGCGCGCGCTGAACACCCAGCCCAGAAGCGGCATGTCGGCAGGCAGTCCGACCGACGGCAGCATGTCCTCGACCTTGATCAGTTCGACGAATTTGTCGCTGTCGAGCCGCGCGTTGTATTGCCAGAAATTGATCGCCGCCGGGATGTCGCCGCGTCTCATCGTCTCGTTGAGCAGGGGCGGCGCCGCGAACACGGGCGTCGAAGCGCTGGCAGGATCGAAGCCCGCGGTCTTTTGCGCGAAGGCGCGCAGGATGATCCAGCTCTTGTCCGCCGGGCCGCCGCCGATGCCGAGCTTCTTGCCCTTGAGGTCGGCGATCCCGGCGATCCCGGCATCCTTGCGCACCATCAGCCCGCCGGTGACATGGCTGTGCGCCGAAAAGGTGAAATCGCCGCCCGCGGCCCGGCGTTTCGCCACCCACAGCCAGTCGGTCATGATGATGTCGACCGCGCCGCCCTGCAGTGCCACGTCGGCACCGTCCTTGCCGGCGAAATCCACGGTTTTCAGGACGAAACCATTGGCGCGGTCGAACCCGTGACGCGCCATGACGTCGAGCTCCCAATTGACCGAGCCGAATTTGAGCGCGCCGACCCGGATCGTGGGCGGCTGCCCTTCCGCATCCGCGCCATGCGCGTCCGGCGCGAACAACCCGCCGGCAACCAGCGCCAACAACAGGAGCGGGAACCGGAATTGACAGCGACCCCGAGACCACATACGGTGCTTCCCTGAGATTTGTATTGGTTTGATTATACCCGCTCGATCAGGAGGAAAACCATGAAGTGGAACAAACCCCGCATCGTCGAAGTCGCGGTCGGCATGGAAATCAATTCCTACGCCTGCGCCGAAGTGAAATAAGTTTTCGCGTGGCGCGCCCTGTGGCGCGCTAGCGACCGAACATGAAGCCGGAGCCGGCCGCGAGGTCGCTCCGGCTTTGTTTTTTTGGGCTGCCGCATGACCGACCGAATCCTATCGCCCGCGCAATTCGAGGCGGCGCTGCGCGCCATCGGCGCCGAGCGCTATCACAATCTCCACCCGTTCCATAAGCTGCTGCATGGCGGCAAGCTCAACCGGGGCCAGGTCCAGGCCTGGGCGCTCAACCGCTATTACTATCAGCATCAAATCCCGGTGAAGGACGCGACCCTGATGGCGCGCCTGCCCACCTCGGAACTGCGCCGCGAATGGCGCAAGCGCCTCGTCGATCATGACGGCGACGGCACCGGCCCCGGCGGGATGGAACGCTGGGTCAAGCTCGCCGAAGGCGTCGGCCTCGATCGCGCCTATGTCGAATCCACCGCCGGCATTCTTCCCGCCACGCGGTTCGCGGTCGATGCCTATGTCGCGCTGGTGCGCGACCGCTCGATCGTCGAGGCGATCGGCTCGTCGCTGACCGAATTGTTTTCGCCGGGGATCATCGCCGAACGGGTCGAGGGCATGCTGAAAGGTTACCCGTTCGTGACCATGGACACGCTGGCCTATTTCAAGCCGCGCCTCACGCAGGCGCCACGCGATTCCGATTTCGCGCTCGCCTATGTCAAGGAGCACGCCCGCACCGCCGAACAACAGGAAGCGGTGATGGCGGCGCTGCGCACCAAGTGCGATATTCTCTGGGCCATGCTCGACGCGCTTTATTTCGCTTATGTCGAACCGCGCCTGGTGCCGCCCGGCGCGTTCGTGCCGAAGGAATCGTGATGGCGGAGGCGCGCCGCCTCATCGTCGAAGGCGCGACGGTGCTGCGCATCCCGCCGCATGTGAAGTTCCGCTACGACGAAACGCGCCGGCGCTGGGTGGTGCTGGCGCCCGAGCGCCTGTTGCTGCCCGACGATTTGTCGGTCGAGATTCTGCAGCTGGTCGACGGCAAGCATTCGCTCGACGACATTGTCGACGCGCTGATGGCAAAATTCTCGGCGCAGCGCGAGGAGATTCTTACCGACGTGCGGGCGCTGCTCCAGGACCTAGCGGACAAGGGAACGCTGACGGCATGAGCGACGCGCCCACCGTCACGCGGCCGGCGCCGGCCGAGATCGCGCCGCCGCTCGCGCTGCTCGCCGAGCTGACGCATCGCTGCCCGCTGCGCTGTCCTTATTGCTCGAACCCGCTGGAGCTCGACCGCGCCAGCCGCGAGCTTTCGACCGAGGAATGGAAACGCGTGTTCTCCGAGGCTGCGGCGCTCGGCGTGCTGCAAGTACATTTCTCCGGCGGCGAGCCCACGGCGCGGCGCGATATCGTCGAACTCGTGGCGCACGCGGCGAAGGTCGGGCTTTACACCAACCTCATCACCTCGGGCGTGCTGCTCGACAAGAACAACATGGCGGCACTGACCGCGGCCGGGCTCGATCACGTTCAGCTCAGTTTCCAGGATACCGACGCCGCCAACGCCGACCGCATCGCCGGGCTCGACAAGGCGCACTGGAAAAAACTCGCCGCCGCGAAACTGATCCGCGATGCCGGCCTGCCGCTGACCCTCAACGCGGTGATGCACCGGCAGAATCTCGACCGCCTGCCCGAGATGATCGAGCTTGCGGTCGCGCTCGGCGCGCAGCGTCTCGAGGTCGCGCATGTCCAATATTACGGCTGGGCGCTACCGAACCGGCGCGCGCTGTTCCCGACTTACGAGGCGCTCGAACGCGCGACCGAGATTGTCGAGGCGGCGCGCGCGCGGCTCAAGGGCGTCCTCACCATCGACTACGTCGTGCCGGACTATTACGCGCGGCGTCCCAAGGCGTGCATGGGCGGCTGGGCGCGGCAGTTCATCAATATCTCGCCGGCGGGCAAGGCGCTGCCGTGCCATGCCGCCGAGACACTGCCCGGTTTCGACTGGCCGTCGATCAAGACCACGTCGCTGCGCGATGTCTGGTACGGCTCGGAAGCCTTCAACCGCTATCGCGGCACGGCGTGGATGCCGGAACCATGCCGGTCCTGCGACCGCCGCGAGATCGATTGGGGCGGCTGCCGCTGTCAGGCCTTTGAATTCACCGGCGACGCCTCGCGCACCGATCCGGCCTGCGCGCTCGCGCCCGACCGGCCGATCCTCGACGCCGCCCGGGCCGACGCGCTCGGCCCCGCGACCGAGTTCGTCTACCGCCAGATCGGCGGCGCTCCGGCGCGCTGACTTCGCCATATCTCTTAAAATATAGCGAAGGAGCCTATTCCCTTGTGGAATCGGGTGGATTTTGCCATGATCGCGGGCAGATTTCCCGCCGCAGAACGGGAAGATTTCAAGGGAGCAGGCCGCTTTCGACGAGATTCGGGATCGCCCGCGCAAGGACATGGCGCCGCGGGCGGGCGATCGTGGCATTGAGATTTAACGAGGGGACAATCGGATGAAACGCTTTGGCATGATGGCGCTGGCGCTGCTGGCGGCCACGATGGGCGGCGGGATCGCCGCCGCGCCCGCATCGGCGCAGGACATGGTGTCGGCGGAAAAGCTGAACCATGCCGATAAGGACGCGAAAGACTGGCTGAGCTATCGCGGCTCCTATCTCGACTACAATTTCAGCGGCCTCACGCAGATCAACGCCAAGAACGTCAAGAACCTGAACGTGGCGTGGATGCACACGCCGGGCCGCTCGAAGTGGGGCCTCCAGGCGATGCCGCTCGCGGTCGACGGCGTGCTCTATTACGCCGGCTCCTATAGCCGCGTGTTCGCGCTCGACGGCGCCACCGGCCAGGTGATCTGGAATTATTTCCCCGAGCTCGACGAAGCGCTGATCGCGAAACAGACGCACAGCCCCGACAATCGCGGCATCGCGATTTCGCGCGGCAAGGTCTATGTCGGCACCATCGACGGGCGCCTCATCGCGCTCGACATGCGGACCGGCAAGAAGGTTTGGGACGTGAAGCTGGTCAACTCGCAGAAGCTGACCATCGGCTTCTCGGGCGCGCCGCTCGCGGTCAAGAACATGGTGATCATCGGCACGCAAGGCGGCGAGTGGCCGGTCATCGGCACCATCTTCGCGGTCGACGCCGACACCGGCAAGACGGTGTGGCAGTACCATCCGATCGACGCCAGCGACCCCAAGGTCAAGGGGTCGTGGGGCAATGACAGCTGGAAGACCGGCGGCGGCGGCGCGTGGCAGCCCGGCACCTACGATCCGGCCTCGAACACGATCTGGTGGGGCACGTCCAACCCGGCGCCGCTGTTCGACTGGGCCAAGGATTGGGAGAAAGACGGCTCCCGGCCGGGCGTCAATCTCTACACCTCGTCGGTGCTGGCGCTCGACGCCGATACCGGCAAGCTCAAATTCTATCACCAGGAAATCCCGCACGACATTTGGGACTTCGACAGCGCCGTCGGCGAATTCGTGATGATCGACCGCGGCGGCAAGGATTTGGTCGTTCATCCCAACAAGAGCGGCTACGTCTTTGTCTATAACCGCGCCGATGCGTCGATCGTCAATGTCTGGCGCGCCAACGAGAACAGCAACTTCGTCCAGAACATCGACCCGCATACCGGCCAACTGATCGGCCGGACCAGCGAGGCGGTGGGCGACAACAAGGGCATCTGTCCCTCGTTCACCGGCGCGATCGGCTGGCCCCCGGGCAGCTACAATCCGAAGACGGGGCTGTACTACCGCGCGGTCGCGGAGGCCTGCATGAACCTCAAGGTCGCCAAGACCACGCCGGTCGTGGAGCCGCAGGCGCAACTCTTCGTCGGCGCGCAGTTCACGGTGACGGGCCCCAACGGCCAGAAGCCGTTCGGCCATGTCGATGCCCGCGATCCGGTCACCGGCAAGCTGAAGTTCTCGATCAAGTTCCAGGCGCCGATCGTCGCCTCGACCCTGACCACCGCCGGCAATCTCCTGTTCGTGCCCGATGCGGCGGGCTGGCTCCACGCCTATGACGCCACCACCGGCAAGGAGCTGTGGAAGCACAATGACGGCTCGAGCCACAATGGCGGCATCATCAGCTACGAGGCGCACGGCAAGCAGTATGTCGCCGTGGTCGCGGGCTGCTGCTCGCTGTCGAGCTTCGGCAATCAGTTCACCTACGGCCTGCCGTACAGCGCGCAATCGACCGACCAGGGCGAACTGATCGTCTACGCGTTGAAGTAAGATCGGTTCCGGTCTAACGAGGGGGCGGGGCGCTTTGCTCCGCCCCTTTGATTTTTGAGGATGATGCGATGCGCTTGCTCGTTTCCGTGATGCTTCTGGGTCTTGTTGCGGCGCCCGCGTTCGCCGCCGAAAGCGACGCCCAGGCCGACAAGGACGCGGCCAATATTTTCAACTCGACGTGCGGCTGGTGCCATCAGGGCGGCGGCCGCGTCGCCGGCGGCATCGGGCCGAAGCTGATGAACTCCGAGCGCGACGACGCGTTCATCCTGAACCGCATCCGCGCCGGCAAGGAAGGCAAGATGCCCGCGTTCGGCGGCAGTCTCAACGACGCGCAGATCCAGGCGCTGCTGCGCTACATCCGCAATCTCAAGCCGGAGAATTGAGGATGCGGATTGAACCGCCAAGACGCCAAGACGCCAAGAGAGAAGTTTCCATGCCGGCGAAAGCCGGCATCCACCGTGACGCGGCTCGATGGACCCCGGCTTCCGCCGGGGTGGAGAAAACACTTGGCGCCTTGGCGCCTTGGCGTTTCATAATTTTCGTATTTCTTCTTCTCCATTTCGCGCTTCCCATTTCTGCCCGGCCGTTGGAGCAGGTGAAGGAGAGCGGCGCCATCGTGCTGTGCGCGCATCCCAACGCGCTGCCGTTCTCGGCGAAGGACGGCGCGCGGCACGGCTTCCAGCTCGAGCTTGGCGCCGCCATCGCGCATGGGATGGGGGTCGGGTTCGAGACGCACTGGACCGTGTCGGCGCACGACCTCAACCGCGCCGATTGCGACTTCGTGCTCGACGCCATCGCCGATCCCGAGGCGCAGAACGAAAGCCGCCTCACATTGTCGAAGCCCTACGGCGCCAGCGGCGTCGCGCTGGCGGTGCGCGACGACAACCGGTCGATTCACGCATTCGTCGATCTCGCCGCCGCCGGCAAGATCGGCATCCTGCCGGGGTCGATGGCGGCGATGTATCTCGGCCAGCACGGCGTGCATACCTCGCCCGCCGGGTTCGAATCCGACCTCCTCGACGAGGTCGCGTCGGGCGAACTCGCGGGGGCCGCGGTGACGCCGACCGCGATCGGCTTCTACAACACCGGCCACGCGGCGCATCCGATGAAGGCGCTGGCCCTCTTTGCCCAGGTCGACGATCTCAACTGGAATCTCGCCGCCGGTATCGCCAAGCCGGACGCGGCGCTCGCCACCGCCATCGACGCGGCGCTCGACAAGCTCAACGCCGAAGGCAGGATCAAGGCAATCTACGCGACGTATGGCGTCACGTTGTCGCCGCCTAGATAATTTTGTCCTTCAGACGCCGGGCGGGCGGCCTCCGCCGCCCTTGGCTTCGCTCGACTTCGCTCGCGGCGCCGCCGTCGCGGCGCAAAAAACTAAGGCGTGACGACGATCCGGCCGTTGATCTTGCCGGCGCGCATGTCGTCGAGCACCAGGTTCACATCCTTGAGCGGCTTGGTCGCGACCGGAATCGCCGTAATCTTTCCCGCCTTCACCAGCGCCATCAGCTCCTTCAACTCCTCGAGCGAGCCGACATAAGAGCCGGTGATGGTCAGCATGCGCTGCATGAAGGTGAGGATGCCGAACGGCGTATCGCCGCCGGCAAGCCCGACCTGCACCATGGTGCCGCCGCGCCGCAGCGCGTTGACGCCGAACTGCGCCGTCGCCGGCGCGCCGACGAAATCGATGGCGCCGCCCGCGCCCGCGCCGAACTGGGTCGCGGCGCGCAGGTTTTTCACCGCGTCCTTGTCGTTGTTGTCATAGACCGCGCTCGCGCCGGCTTTCAGCGCCGCGTCGCGCTTGCGGTCGGAAATGTCGGCGACGACGATCTTCGCCTTCACCGCGGCGGGCGCGATCATCACGGCGGAGAGGCCGACGCCGCCCGCGCCGATAATGACGATGGTCTCCTCGGGGCCGAGATGCGCAAGCTTCCGGAGGGCGCTGTAGGCCGTCAGGCCCGAGCAGGCATAGGTCGCGGCCAGCGCCTCGTTCACGCCGGAAAAATCGACGAGATATTTGGGATGCGGCACCAGCACATGGTCGGCATAGCCGCCATTGGCGCGGACGCCGAGCGCGCGGCCGTTGCTGCATAGCAACTCGTCGCCGCGTTTGCAGAATTCGCACTGGCCGCAGCCGATCCATGGGAACACGACATAGCGCTGGCCGATTTTCGAGCCGGTCGCTTGCGGGCCGAGCGCGACGACCTCGCCGACGATCTCATGGCCCAGCGTGTGCGGCAGCTTGAACCCGACTTTGCCGTATTCGACTTTCCGGCCGCCGCCCATATCCATGTAGCCGTCCTGGATATGGATGTCGCTGTGGCACACGCCGCATCCCGTCACGCGCACCAGCACTTCGGTGCCTTGCGGCACCGGGTTCGGCGCATCGACCGGCTGCAACGCCTTGCCCCACTCGACGATCGCCATACTGTGCATGCGCGCGCTCCAAATTGTCGCTCATTCGAGCATGAGCGCGAGCAATGTAACCCTTTCTGCCCCCAGGGCGGATAGGGATTTAGAGAACCGGCTCCTTCCGCGCGACGCTTCTCGACGAATGGCCGAACCGCGCGCGCCCGGTCATTTGCCGAATTTCCCGACTTCGGCTAAGGAACGGCATGACGACGGCGGGGCTGATCACAATGGCGCGCGACCGGCGGATCGTCGCCGCGATCGATATCCTCGGCATCTGGCTGTCGCCGGTGCTGCTCGGCCTATCCGGCGCGTTTTTGTTGAGGCCGGACGCGAATTGGGACTTGGCGAATTATCACTACTACAACGCCTGGGCGTTTCTGAACGGCCGCATCGGCGAGGATATTTTTCCGGCGGGCGGCCAGACCTTTTTGAATCCCATCCTCGACCTGCCGTTCTATTGGGCGAATGTTCATCTGCCCGGCAGGATGGTGGCGTTCGGCCTCGCCTTTTTTCAGGGCACCTGCATTTCGGGGCTGTACCTTCTCTCGCGCCGGCTGTTGTTTTCGCGCGCGACCGTCCTGGACGCCGCCGCCACATTGGCTGTTGCATTTGTCGGCATCACCGGCGCGGTATCGCTGTCGGAAGTCGGCACGGTCTTCCACGACTATGTCGGGGCCGTGGCGGCGATATTCTGCTTTCTGCTGTTGGTTCCCGCCGGCACCGATGCGGAACCGTTGGGTCGTCCGTCATGGCGCATTGCGTTGGCGGGATTCATTCTTGGCAGCGCCGGCGGTTTGAAGGAAACCAACCTCTATCTTGCCGCCGGAATCACCGTGGCCCTGCCCTTACTCGGGGGCAAAATCCGCGGTTTGGCGGCGTCGATCGCGGTGTTTGTCGCTGCGGAACTGGCCGGCATGGCGTTATGCGGCGGCTTCTGGGCTTGGTTTCTGTGGCGCCATTTTCACAACCCGGTCTACCCGTTCTTCAACGCGATCTTTCAGTCGCCGTTCGCGCCGGCGGAGAATTTATACGATGTCCGGTGGTCGCCGCATGGCTGGGCGGAGTGGCTGTTCTATCCTTGGATTTTTTTCCGGCATCCGCACCGCGTCGCCGAGCTTGCGCTGCGCGACTTGCGGATTCCGGTACTGTTCGTCGCGGCGCCGCTGGGCGCGCTGTTGCTCGCGCTGACGAAGACGCCGGATGCTTCCGAACGCCGACAACGCCGCCGCTTCTTGCGCTTTTATCTTGGCAGCCTCGGCCTAGCCTACATGCTCTGGCTGATCATGTTTCCCATCCAGCGTTACGCGATGGCCTTGGAAGTGATGGCTGCGCCGGTCTGCGCGATGATCGCGGCTGAACTGCCGTGGCGGCGGCTTTGCGCGCCCGTCACGGTGCTGATCCTGGCGGGGTTCCTGACCACCTTCTCGGTGGTCAGTTGGGGACGCGGCCACTGGCGCGGCCTTGACGGCGGTCGCATCGTCGACGTGACATTGCCCGATCTCGGCCAGACCAGCGGCGATCTGGTCCTGCTGCGCAGCCATCCGGCGGCGTTCGTGGCGCCATGGTTTCCCGCGGCGACCCGCTTCATTCAGTTCGGCGCCAACGACGCCCCCGATATCCCCTTGGCGAAATTCAACCTCAAATTGGAATGCCCGATCGCCGAAGCGCGCGGACGGATTTTCATCGTCGTCGACGGCCACACGCTGCCGACACTCCTGACGAAAGCGCCCACCCTGCAAACCTACGGGCTCGGCGTGTCGGTGTCCGAATGCCGCACGATGAAATCCACCGTGCATCTGTATGGTCCGCTCGCGCTTTGCCCGGTGCATCGCGTCGCCGCGCCGCAGGCGAAATGCTAGAAGACGGCGTCCGACAAAAGAGGCGCGACCCGATATCGCGGCCATGACGTGATGAGCGACATCCCGAAGGCAGTGCGCGGGCCGGCAACGACGTCCGCGCGCCTTGCCGCTTTTATCGATATTGTTGGAGTCTGGCTGTCGCCGGTGCTGCTCGGCCTGTCCGGTGCCTTTCTGTTGGCGCCGGACGCCAATTGGGATCTGGCGAATTATCATTATTACAACGCCTGGGCATTCCTAAATCACCGCCTCGGTTACGATATTTTTCCTGCAGGGGTGCAGTCGTATTTTAATCCCGTCCTCGACATGCCGTTCTATTGGGGAAATTCGCATCTTCCGGGTCGCGTGGTTTCTTTCTGTCTCGCATTGGTCCAAGGCACCTGCATCTCGGCAGTCTACTTGCTGGCGCGGCGGCTGTTGTTTCCACGGGTCTTGGCGCGAGACGCATTGGGCGCGCTCGCGATCGCATTTGTCGGCATCACCGGCGTGGTGTCGCTGTCGGAAATCGGAACCGTCTTCTACGACTATGTCGGCGCTGTCGGATTGACTTTTTGTTTTCTGCTTCTGGCGTCGCCGGCGAACAAAACCCCGCTTGATCGGATGTCATGGCGCGTCTTTCTCGCGGGCTTTGTCCTGGGCAGCGCGTTCGCTCTGAAAGAAGCCAATGCTTACCTGGTCGTTGGGGTTACGCTTGCTTTGCCGTTGCTCGGTCGGCCGAGGTGGGGAACCGCCGCCGCGACCGCCGCTTTCCTCGCCGGCGAAGTCTGTGGCGCCCTCGTGTTCGGCGGTTACTGGGCATGGGTTCTATGGCAGCGCTTTAGCAATCCGGTTTTTCCTTATTTCAATACGTTCTTTCGTTCGCCCTTTGCACCGGCGGCAAACATATTCGAAATGCCGTTCGGTCCGCATGGCTGGGTCGACTGGCTGTTCTTTCCCTTTGTGTTTTTCTGGGACCCTTTTCGGGTTTCCCATATTGCGCTGCGCGACCCGCGCGTACTCTTGTTATTCTTGGCGGTGCCCTTAGGCATTCTATTGCTTGGCGTAACCCGGCCGTCGGCTGAATCCGCCGACCATCGAGCGCGCCGCCGGTTCCTGCGGTTTTGTCTCGGCGCCCTCGGCCTGTCCTATGTGTTCTGGATGGCGCTGTTCTCGGTGCAGCGTTACACGATGGCCCTTGAGATAATGGCGCCCCTGGTCTGCGCCCTGGTGGCGGCTGAATTGCCGTGGCGGCGGCTCCGGGTTCCGGTCGGCGCATTGATCCTGGCGGTAATGTTGACGACATTTTCGGTGGTGAATTGGGGCCGCGGCGATTGGCATGTTTTCAACGGCCGGATCGTCGATGCCGCGATGCCGGATCTCGGTCAGACCGGCGGCGATCTGGTCGTATTGCGGACGCGGCCGTCGGCATTTGTCGCGCCTTTTTTCGCGGCGGGAACCCGCTTTATTCAAATCGCGGCCGTTTACGCACCGAACTGGGAGGTTCGGCTTTTCAACGTTTCCCCAGCCTGTCTGATCCGGGATTATCCCGGGCGGATTTTCATTGTTACGGATGAGCACATGATTCGGGCGTTCGATACCAAGCCGCTTGCATTGGGGAGTCTTGGCTTGACCATGGCTCCTTCGGAATGCCGCGTAATCCAATCGACGGCGCGTCCCGACGGACCGCTTCAACTCTGTCCGGCGCACCGAGTCGCCGCTCCGGCGAAGTGCTAGAGACGGCGTCTGGCAAAAAGCTCGACCCGATATAGCGGCAATGACGTGATGAGCGACATCCCGAAGGCAGTGCGCGGGACGGCAACGACAAACAGTCGCTTCGCCGCTGTCATCGATATTTTCGCCATCTGGCTGTCGCCGGCGTTGCTCGGCCTGGTGGGAGCCTTCGTGCTCGGGCCCGATGCCAATTGGGATCTCGCCAATTATCACTATTACAATCCCTGGGCGTTCTTGAACGGCCGCGTCGGCCACGACGTTCCACCGGCCAGCATGCCGACCTTCTACAATCCGCTTCTCGACATCCCGGTCTATTGGGCCAATACGCGTCTGCCGGCGCGGCTGATTGCATTCTGCCTGGCGCTCGTCCAGGGCGTCTGCATCTCCGCGATCTACCGGATGGCGCGGCAATCGCTGTTTCCGCGTCCGTTCGCGGGGGACGCGTTGGCATCCCTGGCGGTGGCGTTCGTCGCGATCACGAGCACGGGGTCGTTGTTCGAAATCGCAACCACGTTCTACGATTATGTCGGGGCGGTCGCGGTCGCGGCCGCGTGCGCCTTGCTCTTGCCGCGCGCGGCGATCCCGATCCCGTCGGTGCCGCGCGTCGCGCTGGCAGGCCTGATCCTCGGTGTCGCCGTCGGCGCCAAGGAGACCAATCTTCCCCTCGCTGGCGGTATCGGCTTGGCGGTTCCGCTGCTCGGGTACGGAATGCGCTCGGCGGCAGTTCGCTTCGCGGCGTTCGCCGTTGGCGGCGTTGCCGGGACGCTCGCGTCGGTCGGTTGGTGGGCGCTGTTCCTGTGGCGCCGGTTTCACGATCCGATTTTTCCGATGTACAACAATATTTTCCATTCGCCGTTCGCGCCGTTGGCCGTCACCTTCGATCGCCGTTGGGCGGCTCACGGCTGGTTCGAATGGCTGTTCTATCCCTTCGTCCTTTTGGCTGATCCGTTCCGAGGCAGCGAATTCGCGCTGCGGGATTCGCGTCTGGCCGCCTTGCTGTTGGCCGTCCCGATCGGGCTCGTCGTCCTCGTTGCCACAAGGGGCCGGACGTTCGGCGCCGAACGCGCCGCTCGCCGACGCTTTCTGTTGTTCCTGCTGATCGGTCTCGGTCTCGCCTATTCACTCTGGTTGATCATCTTCGCCTATCAGCGTTATGCCCTCGCGCTCGAGATGATGGCGCCCCTGGTCTGCGCATTGGTCGCGGCCGAGTTGCCGTGGCCGCGATGGCGCGTCCCGATCGGCGCGGCGGCGCTAGCCAGCTTGTTGGCCACCTTCACCGTCGTGTCGTGGCAGCGCGGCGATTGGCGCGCGCTCGGCGGCCGGCATCTCGTCGATGTGTCGTTGCCCGCTTTCGGCCTTCGCGGCGGCGATCTCGTCCTGTTTCAGGATGTACCCGAAGCCTTCGTTGCGCCGTGGTTTCCCGCCGGTACGCGTTTTGCGCCGCTGTCGCGTGAGATCGCGCCGTCGGGATTGTTCGCGAAGTTCGAGCCCCAAGTGGCGTGTCTTATCGCGGCGCAAACCGGCTCGCTTTTCGTGGTTCTTAGCGACCGGATCCGACGCGACGGCTGGCGGAAGTCGCCGCGGCCCGAGGATTACGGTCTAAGCCTCTCGATGGCGGCATGCCGCCCAATCGACGCGACGATCCATCCCGACGGCCCGCTTTATTTGTGCCCGATGTCGCGGTCGGGACCGCCCGGCGTGGCACGGTGCTAGCGCCTGACGGAAACAAAACGCCCCTCGTCGTGAGACGAGGGGCGTCGATGCCCGGAATGGCGGGCTGTCGTTACATCTTCACCTTTTTCGCCGCGTCATAGATCGCGTGCGTATAGGCGCCTTCGGGCTCCTTGGTGATGATCTTCTGTTCCTTCAACTCCTCGACGGTGCGCTTGTAGTCCGCGACGTTGAGGTAGCCGATCGGGTTCTTCGAATCGGCGATCAGCTTCGCGACTTCTTCCATCATCGACTTCTGATGCCCCGCCTGCTGCGCCCCGGTCGTGTCGGCGGCGAGCGAGATCTTAGCGCCTTCGTCGGTGTGCTTCACCGCATAGGCCCAGCCCTTGATGCTGGCGGCGACGAAACGCGCCATCACGTCGGCGTATTTCGGGTCCTTCAGCTTGTCGCCGTTGGCATAAAGCCCGTCTTCCAGCACGCCGACGCCCTGGTCGGAATATTTGAAGACGATGAGCTGCGACGGCTTGATGCCGGCTTCGAGCACCTGGTGGTACTCGTTATAGGTCATGGTCGAGATGCAGTCGGCCTGCTTCTGCAACAGCGGGTCGACGTTGAAGTTCTGCTTCAGGACCTTGACGCCGTTCGGGCCGCCCTCGGTCGGCATCTTGAGTTTGTGCATCCAGGCATAGAACGGATATTCGTTGCCATAGAACCACACGCCCAGGGTCCGGCCCTTGAAATCCTTGGGGCTCTTCACGCCCGAGGATTTGAGGCAGGTCAGCATCAACCCTTCGCGCTGGAAGATCTGCGCGATGTTGGTCAGCGGCACGCCTTTTTCACGCGCCGCCAGCGCGGCGGTCATCCAGTCGACGATGACGTCGGCGCCGCCCGCGGCCAGCACCTGCTCGGGCGCGATGTCGGGTCCGCCCGGCTTGATCGTGACGTCGAGGCCGGCCGCCTTGTAATAGCCCTTCTCCTGCGCCACGAAATATCCGGCGAACTGCGCGTCGGCGACCCATTTGAGCTGGATCGTGACCTTGTCGGCGGCGTTGGCCGACACCGATGCGGCCAGCATTCCCACCGCCGCAGCGGCAATAAGCAATCGTTTCATTCTGTCTCTCCTCCTCCGTAGCTCCATCCCCGCTTCGATCAAGCGACCTTCCTGAGCGAGGGATGCCAGAAGGTCACGGTTCGCTCCATCAGCGCCAGCGCGCCATAGGCGGCCGACCCCGCGACGGCGGCGACCACGATGGTCGCCCACACCATGCTGATATTCATGCGGCCCACCTCGGTCGAGATGCGGAACCCCATCCCGACCACCGGCGTGCCGAAAAACTCGGCGACGATGGCACCGATCAGCGCCAGCGTCGAATTAATCTTGAGCGCGTTGAAGATGAACGGCATCGCCGCCTGGAGCCGCGCCTTCCACAAGGTCTGGCCGTAGGTCGCGGCGTAGGTCCGCATCAGGTCGAGCTCCATGCGCGACAGCGCCGCGAGCCCGGCGATGGTGCTGACCAGCATCGGGAAGAAGGTCATGATCACCACAACCGCCGCCTTCGACTGCCAGTCGAAGCCGAACCACATCACCATGATCGGCGCCACCGCGACGATCGGCAGCGCGCTGACCAGATTGCCGAGCGGCAACAGGCCGCGCTGCAAAAACGGCACGCGGTCGACCAGCACCCCGACGATGAAGCCGGCGCCGCAGCCGATGAGATAGCCGGGGATCATGGCGCGGATGAAAGTCTGGACGAAATCGAGCGCGAGATCGCGCGACGATGCCACCATCGACGCCGCGATGTCGCTCGGCGGCGGCAGCAGCACGCGCGGTATATCGAAGCCGACGGTCAGCACCTGCCACATGAAAATCGTCCACACGCCAAGCAGGATCGGCGCGGCGAGGTGAAGAAGGTTGCTCTTGTTAGCGGCGGCAAGCGCGGCCGACAGTGCCATCGCGCGCCACGACAGCACGACAAGGACAATGACGCCGAGCCACAGCCCATAGGCATGAACGCCGCGCGCGCCTGCCCCGATCAACCCATAAAGCGCCGCCCCGGCCATGACCGCGCCGAGGAGCGCGAGGAACGCGGCGATGGGCCGCGCCAGATAATCGAGCGCGGGCAGGGCGGCGACGATCAACGCGGCGATCCACAACAGCATGTCGGCGCGCGGCCAGAGTCCCGCCCCGCCGAGCGGCAGGAACAGCGCCGCCGCGCCGGCCAGCACCGTGACCGCGAGAACGATATCGCCGCGCCGGAACTTCATGCTCGCCCGCCCATGCGGCGCATGGTGATGCGCTCGGCCCAGCCGACCGCCGCGACCGACAGGCCCGCGACCAGCGAGGCCAGCACCAGCGCCGACCAGATCTGCACGGTCTGGCCGTAATAGGAACCGGCGAGGAGGCGCGCGCCGAGCCCCGCCGCCGCGCCGGTCGGCAGCTCGCCGACAATCGCGCCGACCACGGCCAGCGCCACCGCGATCTTAAGGCTCGGGAACAGGAACGCGAACGAGGCGGGCCAGCGCAGCTTGCGGAAAATCTGGCCCTCGTTCGCGCTATAGGTTCGGATCAGGTCGAGCTGAAGCGGCTCGGGCGAGGTCAGGCCCTTCACCATGCCGATGGTCACCGGGAAGAAGCACAGATAGGCGGAGATAAAAGCCTTGGGCATCAGCCCGACGAACCCGATCGAGCCGAGCACGACGATGATCATCGGCGCGATGGCGAGAATCGGAATCGTCTGCGACGCGATCACCCACGGCATCAGCGCGCGCTCCAGCGTCTTGACGTGGACGATGGCGACGGCGAGCGCGATGCCGAGGAGAGCGCCGAGGCCGAACCCCACGAGCGCCGCCGACAGCGTCACCCAGGCGTGATAGAGCAGCGAGCGGTTCGAGGTCGGCGCCACTTCGAGCACTGAGCGGTCGAGCTCCATCACGACTTGATCGGGCGCCGGCAGCACCGGCCGGTTCATCGACAGCGTGTCGCGGATCAGGTCGCTGGTCGTCCACTTGCCCTTCATGTCCTCATCGGCCTCGTAGAGGTCGATGATGCGCTGCGAATTGAGCCAAATCGCGCCGAGATACCAGACCGCGATCAGCACCGCGACAATCGCCAGCACCGGCAGGGCGTGGCCGTCGCGCAGGCGCTGGGCCAGACTATTCATCGACGTCGCCGTGTCCCGCGCGCAGGCCGAGCCGGACGCGATGCGCGATCTCGGCGAAACGCGCATCCTCGCGGATCTCGAAATTGCGGTCGCGCGGCAGATCGCTCTCGACGATGTCGACGATGCGGCCGGGCCGCGGCGACATCACCACGATGCGGCTCGACAGGAACACCGCCTCGGGAATCGAGTGCGTGACGAAGATCACCGTCTTGCCGGTGCGCTCCCACAATTGGAGGAGCTGCTCGTTGAGCCGGTCGCGGATGATCTCGTCGAGTGCGCCGAACGGCTCGTCCATGAGGAGGAGGTCGGGGTCGAACGACAACGCGCGCGCGATCGAGACGCGCTGCTGCATGCCGCCCGAGAGCTGCCACGGGAATTTGCGTTCGAACCCGGTGAGCTCGACCAGCTCGATGACCCGCGCCGCGCGCTCGAGCTGTTCCTTTTTCGACAGGCCCATGATCTCCAAGGGCAGCGTGACGTTGCGCAGCACGCTGCGCCACGGATAGAGCGCCGCAGCCTGGAAGACATAGCCATAAGCGCGGGCGAGGCGCGCCTGCTCGGGCGAGACGCCGTTGACCTGAATGGAGCCGCCGGTCGCGCGTTCGAGATCGGCGATGACGCGCAGCAGCGTGGTCTTGCCGCAGCCCGACGGCCCGATCAGCGAGACGAAATCCCCTTTGTTGACGGTGAGGTTGATGTCACTGAGCGCCGTGACCGGCGTGTCGGCGGTCTGGAACACGAGGTTCAATCCCGCGACTTCGACGGCCGGCTGGCGCGCGGCCGGGGACACTTCGGCGCCGCTGCGGTCGCGCAGTCTTTCTATCTTGGCCACCGCTTCATCCCCCGGCGGCTTGGGCCAGCATGGCGCGCATCAACACATTGCATCCGGCGGCGAGGTCGTCGGGCGACGCATCCTCGATTTCGTTATGGGAAATGCCATCCTTGCACGGCACGAACACCATGCCAACCGGCGCCACCCGCGCGATATAGCCGGCGTCGTGCCCGGCGCCCGACACGATGTCGCGGTGGGGAAAGCCCATCTCCGAAGCGGCCTGCCGCACCGCGTCGATGCAGGCCTGGTCGTAGTGCACCGCCGGCGACCACCAGATCTCTTTATTGACGAAGGCAAGACCCAGCCCGCCGCAAACCTCATTCAGGGCCGCGTCGAGCCGCGCCTTCATCTTCAAGAGCACGTCGTCGTCGGGATGGCGCAGATCGACGGTGAAGAACACCGTGCCGGGAATCGTGTTGCGCGAATTGGGGCTGACCTGAACGAGGCCGACCGTCGAGACGCCGGGCTGAAAATCGAGCGCGATGGCGTTGACCTGGTCGACGACCCGCGCGGCGCCGAGCATCGCGTCCTTGCGCCGGTTCATCGGCGTCGTGCCGGCATGGCTTTCGGCGCCCGTCACCGTCACCTCGAACCAGCGGATGCCCTGAATCCCCTGCACCACGCCGATAGTCTTGCGCTCGGCTTCGAGGATCGGGCCCTGCTCGATATGCGCCTCGAAAAAAGCGCGGAACTTTCGCCCGCCCGCCGGCAGGTCGCCGCGATAGCCGATGCGCGTCAGCTCGGCGCCGATGGTCTTGCCGTCGAGATCGGCGCGGCTGTGGCCATAGGCGAGGTCGAACACGCCGGCGAACACGCCCGAGCCGACCATCGCCGGCGCAAAGCGCGAGCCTTCCTCGTTGGTCCAGACCGAGACTTCGATGGGCGCGTCGGTCTCGTAGTGGAGGTCGTTGAGGGTGCGGATCACCTCAAGTCCCGCGAGCACGCCATAGACGCCGTCGAACTTGCCGCCGGTCGGCTGGGTGTCGAGATGCGAGCCGCACACGACGGGCGCCAGATCGTCGCGCTTGCCTTTGCGGCGCGCGAAAATGTTGCCCATCGCATCGACGGTGACGGCGCAGCCCGCCTCCCGGCACCAGCGCACGAACAGGTCGCGTCCTTGTTTGTCGAGATCGCTCAGCGCGAGGCGCTTGTTGCCGCCCTTTTCGGTGGCGCCGATTTTCGCCATTTCCATCAGGCTGCGCCACAGGCGCTCGCCGTCGATCTTGATGTTCTGCGTCGTCGTCACTCGGCGGCTTCTTTACGCATCGGATTGTTGGGATGTTGCGTCCAGTTGAGCGGCTTCGCGCCGGTATCGACGCGCTTCATGGTGATGCAGCCCTCGACCGGGCAGACATGCATGCAGAGGTTACAGCCGACGCACTCCGCCTCGATCACTTCATAGCGGCGGCCGTTGTTGCGCAGGGACGCGACGGCCTGGTGCGAGGTGTCCTCGCACACGACATGGCACAGGCCGCATTTGATGCACATATCCTGGTCGATGGCGGCGATGGTCTTGAAATTGAGGTTCAGGTACTGCCAGTCGGTGATGTTCTTGACGGCACGGCCGCGATAATCCGCGACCCGGTCATAGCGCGCCTGCTCCATCCAGCGCTCCATGCCGTCGATCATGTCGTCGACGATCTTGAAGCCGTAATGCATGGCGGCGGTACAGACCTGGACCGTGCCGGCGCCGACCGCGACGAACTCCGCCGCGTCGCGCCAGGTCTCGATGCCGCCGATGGCCGAGACCGGAATGTTTTTGCATTCGGGATCGCGCGCGATTTCCGATGCCATGAACAGCGCCATGGGTTTGACAGCGGGGCCGCAATAGCCGCCATGCGTGCCCTTGCCGTCGACCATCGGCTCGGGCGCCATGGCGTCGAGATTGATCGACACGATGGAGTTGACGGTGTTGATCAGGCTGACGGCGTCGGCGCCGCCTTTCACCGCGGCGCGCGCCGGACCGAGGATCGAGGTCACGTTCGGCGTCAGCTTGACGATCACCGGCATGCGCGTGTGCTGCTTGCACCAGCGCGTCACCATCTCGACATACTCCGGCACCTGGCCAACCGCCGCGCCCATGCCGCGCTCCGACATGCCGTGGGGGCAGCCGAAATTCAATTCGACGCCGTCGCAATTCGTCGCCTCGACCTGCCTCAGGATGTTTTTCCAGCTATCCTCGGTGCACGGCACCATCAGCGACACGACCAGCGCGCGATCCGGCCAGCGCGCCTTCACCGCCTTGATCTCGTCGAGATTGACCTGCAACGGCCGGTCGGTGATCAGCTCGATATTGTTGAAGCCGGCGACGCGCAGACCTTTGTACGAAATCGCGCCATAGCGCGACGCCGTGTTCACGATCGGCGGGTCCTCGCCCAGCGTCTTCCACACCGCGCCGCCCCAGCCGGCGCGGAACGCGCGCTCGACGTTATAGGCCTTGTCGGTCGGCGGCGCCGAGGCCAGCCAAAATGGGTTGGGCGATTTGATGCCGGCGAAATTGACGGACAGATCGACCATGACGTCTCCCTTCCTACCGACGCAGGGCCGCGTCGATGGCCATGGCGGCGCGTTTGCCGTGCTCCACCGCTTCGACGGTCAAATCCTGGCCGCGCGCGACACAGTCGCCGCCGGCCCAGACGCCGGGCACCGAGGTCAGGAAATTCGCATCGATTTTGATGCGGCCGTTTTCCAGCTCCAGCGCGTCGGCGCCGAGCGGACCGGCAATGAAGCTCTGTCCGATGGCCTTGAACACCATGTCGGCGGCGACCGAGAATTTTTCGCCGGTGCCGACCAGCTTGCCGCCGTCGAGTTTGGTGTATTCGAACTGCGCCGCGACGACGTGGCCGTTGCCGGCGAATAAATGCGCGGGCTTGGCCCAGTGGCGAATCTTCACGCCGTTCACTTGCGCGAATTCCTGCTCGTGTTCCGTCGCGCCCATGTCGTCCGCGCCGCGGCGATAGACCAGCGTGACTTCTTCGGCGCCGAGCCGCTTGGTCTGCACCGCGATGTCGATGGCGGTGTTGCCGCCGCCGATCACGACAATGCGCCGCCCGACCGGCAGCGCGCCGAAATCCGCGGCGCCGCGCAGTTGCGCGATGTAATCGACCGCGTTCGCCACGCCCGCCAATCCTTCGCCCTCGCACTCCAATGCGCGGACGCCTGCAAGCCCCATGCCGAGGAACACCGCGTCGTAATCGCGGCGCAATTGCGCGAGGGAAATTTCCTTGCCGAGGGCATGGCCGGTTTTGGCCGCGATGCCGCCGATGCCGAGAATGAAATCGACTTCGTGGCGGGCGAAATGGCCGGGCACCTTGTATTCGGCGACGCCGTATTCGTTGAGGCCGCCCAATCGCTCGCGCGCCTCGAACACCGTGACGTCATGACCGAGCCGCGCGAGACGGTGCGCGCAGGACAATCCCGCCGGGCCGCCGCCGACCACCGCGATTTTCTTGCCGCTCGCCGCGGCGCGCGCGAACGGGTGTTTCGGCGCGTCGAGGATCGGGTCGGTGGCGTAGCGTTGCAGCCGCCCGATCTGGATCGGGTCGCCTTCCTGCGCGGTGCGCACGCAGGCGCGCTCGCACAGAATCTCGGTCGGGCAGACGCGGGCGCAGGCGCCGCCGAAAATATTTTCCTCGAGGATGCGCATGCCGGCACCGACGACATTGTCGGTGGCGATTTTCTTAATGAAGCCCGGAATGTCGATGCCGGTGGGACACGCCTCGATGCACGGCGCGTCGTAGCAAAAGTAACAGCGATTGGCCTCGACCAGTGCCTGCTCGCGCGCCAGCACCGGATGCAGGTCGCCGAAATGCGCGCGATAGCGCGCCGCGTCGAGCCGCCCCGACGCGATGTCGGGCGCGTCATCCGCGCGCTTGTCTCGATTGTCCGCCGCCATCCCGGTTTCCCACCCTTTCGGCGACTCTATTCAGAACTTGACCGTTTGATCAAGTTGTATGGCCTCTGAGCTAGGGCGGCCCCCACCCGCCGACGCTGCGCGTTGTCTTCCCTCCCCGCAGGCGGGGGAGGGTTAGGGAGAGGGCCGCCGCGATGTGCCTGATGGAATTGGCACCGCCCGGTCGACTGCGACTAAACTTATCGTCACCCCCGAACTTGATCCGGGGGTCCATCCTTTTTTGATGGATTGCCGGGTCGAGCCCGGCAATGACGGCGCACGAGAGGGACGATGGCGGGGAAATTCAAGACCAAACCGAAACCGGTGAAGGCCGGCGCGATCCGCCGCCGCAATGTCGCGAAAATCCTCAAAGCGGCCGAGGACGTGTTCGCCCGCAAGGGCTTCAGCGGCGCCAGCACCGCCGAGATCGCGCGGCTCGCCGGCGTGCCGAAGCCGAACCTGCATTATTACTTCCGCACCAAGCAGGCGCTTTACGAAGCGCTGCTCGACCGCATTCTCGAAATGTGGGTCGAGGCGATGGAGGAGCTGCATCCCGGCGTCGATCCCGCCGACGCGCTGTCGCGCTATGTCGCGCGCAAGATCGATTTGTCGCGGCGCCTGCCCGGCCCGTCGAAACTCTGGGCGATGGAAATGCTGGCGGGCGCGCCCCATATCGGCGCTTTCCTGCGCGGCCGGGTGCGCGAGCTGGTGGCGGAAAAATCGGCGCTGGTCGAGACCTGGATCGAACAGGGCCGCATCGCGCCGATCGCGCCGGCGCATCTGTTTTTTGTCATCTGGGCGGCGACCCAGACCTACGCCGATTTTTCGGTGCAGATGACCAGCGTCTTGAACCGCAAGACGCTCGACGCCGATTTCTACGACGAGGCGCGTGCCACCATCACGACGCTGGTGCTGAACGGGCTGGGGCTGAAGCGGTAGCGCACTTGATCCGGCGATCCATCGGGCACAGAACTTTTCAACCACAAAGGCACAAAGTCCTTCGTGTCTTAGCGCCTTTGCGCCTTCGTGTTTGAATGTGTCGGCGTTGCGACGCGGCGGATTGCGCTTCGCTTATCCGCCCTACGGAATCAATGAGTTGTCCTCTTTCGATAGGCAGCAGCGTGGTGAGGCAGCAGCGTGGTGCAAGATTTCCCGGGGTCGACCGTCGATTCTGCTTGATTTTTTACCGCAAATAGTGTACATATTCCGCAAATCGGTCGCTGCCCGTCCGACGGTCAGGCACAGGGATGCCCGATCGAAGATATTTTTTGCAAAACGAAGCCAATTTAGGCATTTATATACTTGACGTACGGACATACATTTGTTAGATTTCAAGCCCATAAGGAGCTTGAACATGTCCGCCGACCTTACCAACCCGATTTTCACCGACGAGGAAGCCGCACGTAAGCATTTCGAGGCCTCCCGCTGGCCCGATGGGCCGGTCTGTCCGCATTGTGGCGTTGTCGGCAACGCAAAAGAGCTACAGGGCAAGTCCACGCGTCCGGGCGTCTATAAATGCCGCGCCTGCGACCTGCCGTTTACCGCGACGGTCGGAACGCTGTTCGAGCGCTCGCACATTCCGTTGCACAAATGGTTGCTGGCGATGCACCTGCTCTGCTCGTCAAAGAAGGGCATGTCCGCGCATCAAATGCACCGCATGCTCGGCGTGACCTACAAAACAGCTTGGTTTATGGCGATGCGTATTCGTGAGTCCATGCGCGAGCCGGACTTTGAGAAAGGCCCGCTCGGCGGCGAAGGCAAGACGGTCGAAATCGACGAGGCGTATATCGGCGGACTGGAAAAGAACAAGCATCGCAACAAACGCAAGCATGCGGGCGGCGGCGGCAAGGGCAAGGAAGCCGTGTTCGCGCTAGTGGAGCGCGGCGGTTCCGTGCGCTCGCATCATGTCGCGAGCGTCAATGCCAAGACGCTGCGTCCGATCCTCGTCACGCAAGTTAGCCGCGATAC
>JANWJX010000017.1 GCA_025451725.1 Allostellaceae bacterium | reverse complement strand
TGCGCCATCGAGACGATGTTGGCGCGCATCGTCGCTTCGGTAACGTAGCCAGGGGGCGACGCATAGCGCGGATCGACATGGAGGCAGCGGTTGAAGAAATACTCCGCCGGCTCGCGATAGCGCTTGAGCGCCTCGGCGCGGGTCTCGGCGACGCCGACGAATTGCAGGAAAGCCGCGCGGTACGGGTTGCGGTCCTTGCCGAGCTTGTCCATCTCAGCCCAGAAGCCGCGCATCGTTTTCTGACCGAGCTGATAGCCGAAATAGCTGAGATAGGCGTAGACGTAATCCATCTCGGCGCACCATTGCCACGTCTCGACCGAGCCGCCGCCCGGAATCCAGATCGGCGGGCGCGGCTTCTGCACCGGCTGCGGCCAGATATTGATGTAGCGCTGTTGGTTGTAGCGGCCGTTGAAGCTGAACGTGTCCTCGCGCGTCCAGGCCTGCACCACGAGGTCGTGCGCCTCGCGATAGCGCGCGCGAAGCTGGCTCGGGTTCATGCCGTAGCAATACGATGTGTCCCACGGCGTGCCGACCGGAAAGCCCGCGATCAGTCGCCCGCCCGAGATACAATCGATCATCGCCATTTCCTCGGCGACGCGGGTCGGCGGATTATAGAGCGCGAGCGAGTTGCCCATGATGCAGATCGCCGCGTTCGAGGTGCGGCGCGCCAGGCTCGACGCGATCAGGTTCGGGGACGGCATGAGCCCGTAGCCGTTGGAGTGGTGCTCGTTGACGCAGATGGCGTCGAAGCCCTGCGCGTCCGCGAATTCGAGTTCGTCCATGAAATCGTTGTACATCTGGTTGGCCTGCGCCGGATCGAACAGCGAGCGCGGTATGTCCACCCAGACCGACGGATATTCCTCGCGGAAATTGTCCGGCAGGCGGGTATAGGGCATGAGATGGAACCAGCAGAACTTCATGACGCTTCTCCCGAACCGCTTTTGCCGGTTAGTCTATGAGAGAAACGGCGCTGGGGCCAGCATGTCCGTACCGAATAACGTGAGGTAAGCCATGCCCTATCGCGTGGTCGTCGGCCCGTCGCCGGCGGCGTTAGACGGCCTCCCGGCGCTGCTCGAAGCCCAAGGCTGCGAAGTCAAGCTCCTGCCCGCCTTGTCCGAGGGCTGGACCAACGACATGATCCGCGACTACGTCGCCGACGCGCAGGCGCTGGTGGGCACCTTCGCCAGCACCAAGCTGCCACGCTCCGTGATGGAAGCGGCGCCCCATCTCCGTGTCGTGGTGTCGCCGATCATCGGCACCGAACATATCGACGTCGCCGCGGCGACCGACCTCGGCATCGCCGTCGGCTACGGAGCCACGCCAGAGAATTATCTCGGCGTCGCCGAGGCCGTGGTGATGCTGAACGCGATCTGGCGCAAGCGCTTCCTGTCGAAGTTCGAAACCGTGCGCAGCGGCGGCTGGCGTTCCCTCCAGCCCGGCAACATGGTGCGCGGCTCGACCATCGGGCTGATCGGCTTCGGCAATATCGGCCGCGCGGTGGCGAAGCGGCTCGCCGGCTGGGAGTGCGAGGTGATCGCCTGCGATCCCTATATCGACCCCGCGGTGGCGGAGCCGTTGGGCGTGACCATGGTCGATCTCGATACGCTGCTGGCGAAATCCGACACCGTGGCGCTGCTCGTCACGCTGACCGACGAAACCTGGCACATGATCGGCGCCGCGCAGTTCGCGAAAATGAAGCGGGGCGCGTTTCTCATCAATGTCGCGCGCGGCGGCATCGTGGACGAGGCGGCGCTGGTCCGCGCCATCGACGACAACCTTCTCTCGGGCGCCGCCATCGACACCTGGGAGCAGGAACCGCCGCCGCTCATAAATCCGCTGCGCGCGCATCCGTGCGTCATCGTCACCGCCCACAATATCGGCCATTCCGACGAAGCCTATGCCAGCCTGCCGGTCGCCGCGGTGGAGAACACGATGCGCGGCCTCGCGGGACAGCCGCTGCTGCACTTCCGCAATCCCGAAGTCCTGGAGAAATGGCGCACGCGGCTGCAGCGCCTCGGCGTCAATAGCGGGAGCTAGTTGGGCACCGCCCCGGTGGTACGCAGCCGCGACCAGTCGCGGCCTTCGCGCGACGCACTGAACATCGCATCGTCGGTCAGCACGATCTCCAGCACGACTTCGTCGTCGATCGGATAGGTCCGCTTGATCCCCGCCGCCGGCAGCGGGATACGCCGCGCAATACAGAAACTGACCAGCGCATCGAGCATTTTGTCGTAGTCAATCTTGTAATCGAGCATATGCGTGTTCTCGACGTAACTGAGCTCGACCCGGACCAGGAGATGGCTCGGCATCACCTCGACATGGTGAAGCTTGCCTTGCGGCAGGAATTGCGGCTTCTCGTTGCGGTAGGCCTCGACGGCATGGGTCAGGTCGACCGTGTTGAAGAATATTTTTCGCAACTCGTGAGGCATGACCATTCTCCATCATCCCCCAATGGTCAGCTACTATGCCATATATCGTTATTAGAATCAATATGTTAGGAGTTTTTTTACCATCTTTTTCTGAAGTTGAGCTAAACCTGCTTCCCGCATGGATTCCGTCGATACCATCGTGATCGGCGCGGGCGTGGTCGGGCTCGCGGTGGCGCGCGCCCTGGCGTCGCGCAGCCGCGAGGTGCTGGTGCTGGAACGCGAAAGCGCCATCGGCACGCAGACCAGCGCCCGCAACAGCGGCGTCATTCATGCCGGACTCTATTACGCGCCCGGCAGCCTCAAGGCGCGGTTCTGCGTCGCCGGCCGCGACCTGCTCTACGATTACGCGGCGAAACGCGGCGTCGCGCATCGCCGCACCGGCAAGCTGGTGGTGGCGACCGACCCAGGCCAGACCGCCGCGCTTCACGCCCTCAAGGAAAATGCCGAACGGAACGGTGTCGCCGACATTCGTCTCCTGACGCCGGCCGAGGCGCGCGTCATCGAGCCACAAGTCGCCTGCGCCGCCGCGCTGTTCGTGCCCGTCTCCGGCATCGTCGATCAGCACGAATTGATGCTGGCGCTGCTCGGTGACGCCGAGGCGGCGGGCGCGACACTGGTGCCGCGCGCACCGGTGATGGGCGGCGCGGTGACGGCGGACGGCATCGTGCTCGAGATCGGCGGCGACGTGCCGACGGAAATCGCATGCCGCAATCTCATCAACGCCGCGGGATTGGCCGCGCAGTCCGTGGCGCGCAGGTTGCGCGGCCTCGATCCCGCGACAATCCCCGGCCAGGTGCTGGCGAAGGGCAGCTATTTCAGCCTCACCGGCAAGGCGCCGTTCAGTCACCTGATCTATCCGCTGCCGGTGCCGGGCTCGTCGGGCCTGCATGCCGGATTCGACATCGCCGGCCGCGCCCGGTTCGGCCCCGACGTCGAATGGGTCGATCGCATCGACTACCGCGTCGATCCCGCGCGAGAAAAACTCTTTGTCGATGCGATCCGCCGTTATTGGCCCACTTTGCCCGACGGCGCGCTCCAGCCCGATTATGCCGGCGTGCGTCCCAAGCTCCGTCACGCCGGCCCGCACGACAGCGATTTCGTCGTGCAGACCGCGCGCGAGCATCGCGTGACCGGACTCATCAACCTCTACGGGATCGAATCCCCCGGCCTGACCTCGTCGCTGGCCCTGGCGGAGTACGTCGCGGATCAACCCGCCGTATAATCTTTCACCGTTTCGACCGCGTGTTTCCAACCGGCATAGAGTTTGTCGCGCCGGTCGGCCGACATTGCCGGCTCAAAGCGGCGATCGAGCTGCCAGCTGGCGCCGAAATCGCCCGGCGATGCGCACAATTCCGCGCCCGCCGCGGCGAGGCGCGCGGCGCCGAACGCGGTGGCTTCGTTGAGCGCGGGGCGCTCAACCGGCACGCCGAGCATGTCGGCCAGGAATTGCAGCATCCAGTCGTTGCGTGCCATGCCGCCATCGACGCGCATCGCGGCCGGCTTCATCCCGCTATCGGCGGCGAACGCATCGAGCAGGTCGCGCGTCTGGTAGCACACCGCTTCGAGCGCGGCGCGCACCAGGTCGCCGCCGGTCGTGTCGCGCGTCACGCCGAAGATCGCGCCGCGCGCCTCCGGCACCCAATGCGGCGCGCCGAGGCCGGTGAAGGCCGGCACAAGGTAAATGCCGCTGGGCCCGCTTTCCGCGGCGACGGCGGCCGACGACGCGGCGCTGTCGAGCACGCGCAGTCCGTCGCGGAGCCACTGGATCGCGGCGCCGGCGACGAAGATCGAGCCTTCGAGCGCATAGGCGGTTTCGCCGTGCAACCGGTATCCCACCGTGGTCAGAAGACGATGCCTTGAGGCGCGTGCCTCCGCGCCGATATTCATCAGCGCGAAGCAGCCCGTGCCGTAGGTGCTCTTGATCGTGCCGGGCGAGAAGCAGCCCTGGCCGATCAGCGCCGCCTGTTGGTCGCCTGCCATGCCCGCGATGGGAATGGCGCGGCCAAACAGATCCGAGGTCGCGGCGCCGAAATCGCCGGCATTGTCACGGACGTCAGGCAATAGCGACGCCGGCACGCCAAAGAGGCGGAGCAGCTCGGCGTCCCAATGCTGCGCGCGAATGTCGAAGAGCATCGTGCGCGACGCATTGGCCGCGTCGGTCGCGTGCACCGCGCCGCCGGTGAGGCGGAACAGCAAATACGAATCCACCGTGCCGAAGCACAATTCGCCGCGTTCGGCGCGCGCCCGCGCGTTGGGCACGTTGTCGAGCAGCCATGCGAGCTTGGTCGCGGAGAAATACGGGTCGATCACCAACCCGGTGCGCGCCGCGATCAGCGCCGCCGCGCCGCTGCGTTGCAGTTCGCGGCAACGCTCGGCGGTACGGCGGTCCTGCCACACGATGGCGCGATGCACCGGCCGGCCGGTCGCGCGCTCCCACAGCACCGTGGTCTCGCGCTGGTTGGCGATGCCGATGGCGGCGATGTCGCCTGGCGCGACCTTCGCCGCGGCAATCGCCTCGCGAGAGACCTGGACCGTGTCGCGCCAGATGCCGTCGGCGTCGTGCTCGACCCAGCCATCATGCGGGAAATGTTGCGGCAGTTCCTTCTGCGCCGTCGCGACGACCTTGCCCGCCTCGTCGAACAGCAGCGCGCGGCTCGACGTCGTGCCCTGGTCGATGGCGAGAACGTGACGCGGCATCGGCGCGACATTACAAGCGCGCCCCCGCCTCCGCCACTCCCCGATCACGCACTTTTTTGGTGGGGCGGCGGCGGCGGGAGGATTAGGCTATGGCCGCCACATCGATGGGAGGGGGGCCCATGAAATTACAGAACCGATTGATCGTCCTGGTGCTGGTCGCTATCGCTGCCGTCGCCGGCGTTCCAACCGCGCGCGCGCAGGGTCTGCTGACGACGCATCGTATCGCCTCGCCGCTCGCCAACGAGGCGGTCGCCGGGGCGGTCGTGGCCTGCGCCGAGAAGGGTTATTTCGTCACCGCCGTCCTGGTCGACACCGACGGCGTCCGGCAAGCGGTGCTGCGCGGCGACCGCGCCGGAATCCATACCGTGACCGCGGCCGAGGACAAGGCCTACAGCGCGGTCAGCCTCAAGAGCGACACCAGCGCGCTCGAAGCCCGGTTCAAGACCCTGCCGCCTTCGAGCGTGCTGGTGAAGACGCCGCATCTTATCCTGTCGGCCGGCGGCATCGTGCTCAAGATCGGCGAGGAGGTGATCGGTGCGATCGGCGTCAGCGGCGCGCCGGGCGGGGAAAAAGACGAGGCCTGCGGCCATGCCGGTTTCGACAAGATCAAGGACCGGCTGAAATAGCGCATGGCGAAACCGCGGTCCGACAAGAAAGAGGCGGCAGACAAGCCGCATTTTCACGGTCATCGCGACCGGCTGCGCGCCAAGCTGCTGACCGCCGGGCCCGAGGCGCTCGCGGATTACGAAGTGCTCGAGTTCCTGCTGTTCTCGGCGCAGCCACGCGGCGACATGAAGCCGGTCGCCAAGGCCGCCATCGCGCGCTTCGGCAGCCTTGCGGGCGTGCTGGGCGCCGACAAGGAGGCGCTCGCGACCGTGCCCGGGATGGGTGAAGTCTCCGCGGCGGCCATTCTGGCGGTGCGCGCCGCGTCGCTTCATCTCGTCCGCGCCCGGGTCACCGAGCGGCCGGTGCTGGCGTCGTGGCAGGCGCTGATCGACTATTGCAACGCCGCCCAGGGGTTTTCGGAGGTGGAGGAATTCCGGCTTTTGTTCCTCGACCGCAAGAACGCGCTGATCGCCGACGAACGGCAGCAGCGCGGCACCGTCGACCATACCCCGGTCTATCCGCGCGAGGTCGTTAAACGCGCTTTAGACCTCGGCGCTTCAGCTTTGATTTTATTACATAATCATCCATCGGGCGATACCACGCCGTCGCGCGCCGACATCGACATGACATTGGCCATCATGCAGGCCCTGAAGCCGGTCGGCATCGCGCTCCACGACCATGTCATCGTCGGGCGCGGCCGTCACGCCAGCATGAAAAATCTCGGGCTGATCTAGCGCGGATTTTCTATCGTGGCCGGATGATCGGCCGCTTCATCCGCATCCTCCTCAAACTCGTCGTCGTCCTGGTCGTCCTCGTCCTGGCGCTGGTCGGGATTTATCGCTATGCCGGGCCGCCGGTGACGCCGCTAATGCTGATCCGCTATCCCGAGGCGGGGCGCATCGACCGGCTGTCGGTTCCGCTGCGCGACATCTCGCCCGAGCTGCAACGCGCCGTCATCGCGTCCGAGGACAATAATTTCTGCCGCCATCACGGCATCGACTGGAACGCGGTCAACGACGCGGTCGAGCAGTACGACGCCGAGGGAAGGCTGCGCGGCGCCAGCACCATCACGATGCAAGTGGCGCGCAACCTGTTCCTGTGGCCGGGCGGCGGCTTCGCGCGCAAGGGCGTCGAGGCGGGACTGGCGCTGACCATCGACGCGCTGTGGCCCAAGCGCCGCATCCTCGAGGTCTATCTCAACATTGCGGAATGGGGCGACGGCATTTACGGGGCCGAGGCCGCCGCGCACGCTTATTTCCATACCGACGCCGCGCGCCTGACGCGGCGCGAGGCGGCGTTGCTGGCGGCGGTGCTGCCCAACCCGCTGCGCTGGTCCCCTGCCCGCCCGACCAACTACATTGCCGAGCGCGCCGCCACCATCGCCGGCCGCATCCCCAAGCTTGAGGGATACTACGATTGCCTGCGATAATGGCCCGATCCATTAAGCAGCCGTAGTCCTCGAGGCCTCATGTCCGACAACGACGCCCCCAAGATCCGCAGCATCACGCAAACGGCGGACCGTTTCCTCGGCTCCGACCTGTTCGAGTCCGGCCGCCACACCCTGCCGCCGAAGAACGGCAGCGGCGTCTATCGCGAAGCCGCGAAGGACATACCGGTCTATCACCGCTGCGACGTGCTGATCGTCGGCGGCGGCCCGTCGGGCACGGCCGCCGCGTGGGCGGCCGCGCGCATGGGCGCCGATGTCGTCGTGATGGAGCGCTACAACCATCTCGGCGGCCTGTCGACCGGCGGCCTCGTCATCTGGATCGACCGGATGACCGATTGGGAAGGCAAGCTGATCATCAAGGGCTTCGCCGAGGATGTGCTCGACCGTTTTCCGCGCGAGGTCGTCGCCGGCCCGCCGCGCGAGGATTGGGGTTCGCGCGATCCGGCGAAAGCGTCTTATTGGGGCCAGCGCACCTCCGCGCATCACGGCATCGTCACCTGGGCGCCGACCATCGATCCCGAGCGTCTCAAGGTCATATCGCAGGAAATGCTGCTCGAAACCGGCGTGCGTCTCGTCTTCCATAGCTGGGCCGCGGTGCCGATCGTCGAGGACGGCGCCGTGAAAGGCGTGGTGTTCGAGAGCAAGTCCGGGCGCCAGGCCCTGATGGCGAAGGTCGTCGTGGACGCGACCGGCGACGGCGACGTGTTCGCGCGCGCCGGCGCCGAATTCGACACCGATATCGAGGAAGGCGACGTGCATCACAGCATGAACACCGCGTTCATGCTGGCCGGCGTCGACATGAACAAATGGCTCGCCTTCCGCAAGGGCGAGCCAGAAAAATTCGCCGAGTTCACGCAGCTCGGCCGCAAGGAACTCGGCTTCTTCCAGACGCCGTATGTGTCGTGGCGCAACAACATCGCGCTGTTCCTCGGGCCGCGCCAATCGGGCCTGTCGGCGCTCGATATCGACGACATGACCGAGGTCGAGATCCGCTCGCATCGCTTCATGTTGCGCCATTGCGACTTCTTCCGCGCGCACGCGCCGGGTTTCGAGGACGCCTATATGATCGAGAGCGCCTCGCAGCTCGGCGTGCGCCACACGCGGCGTCTCGCCGGCGTCGGCCGCGTCGAGCGCAATCAGTGGGCGGGCGGCGTGCCGTTCGCCGACGAGATCGGTGTGTCGCCCTCGGTATCGCCGAAGTTTCCGGTGATCTCGGTGCCCTATGGCGCGCTGGTGCCGGTGAAGCTCGACGGCTTGCTGGCCTGCGGACGGCATATGTCGTGCGACGCCAACAGCCACGGTTTCCTGCGCGAGATTCCGCAATGCTGGCTCACCGGCCAGGCCGCCGGCGCCGCCGCCGCGCTCGCGGTGTCGAGCGGCGTCCAACCGCGCAAAGTGGACATCAAGGCGCTGCAAAAATCGCTGCGCGCGCAGGGCGTGTTCATCCGCGAGCCGTTCGCCGCGCCGGCGCCCGTCGCGGCAAAGTAATCGCCATGATGACCCGCGAGGAAAACGACCGGCTGTGCCGAGTCGGTCCCGGCACCAAGATGGGCGCGCTGTTCCGCCGCTTCTGGCTGCCGATCTGCACCGCCGACCGTCTCCCGACGCCCGGTGGCGCGCCGCTGGCGGAGCGCCTGCTCGGCGAGGATTTCGTCGTGTTCCGCACCGGCGAAGGCAAGGTCGGCGTGCTCGACGAATATTGCATGCATCGCGGCGCGTCGCTGGCGCTCGGCCGCGTCGAGGATTGCGGCATCCGCTGCATCTATCACGGCTGGAAATTCGGCACCGGCGGCGAAGTGCTGGAGATCATGAACAACAAGTCGCAGCGTCCGCCGAATTTCCGCGCGCGCGCCTTCCCGACGGTCGAGGCCGGCGGCATGGTGTGGGTCTATCTCGGCCCGCCCGAGAAACAGCCGCCGTTTCCGCGCTACGCCTTCCTCGACCTGCCCGAGAATCATCGCGTGCTGTTGCGCGTGAACCAGCATTTCAACTGGGTGCAGGCGACGGAGAGCGGCCTCGACTCCTCGCATGTCGGCATCCTTCACAGCAACGTCGCGCGGCCCGGCTGGCACGGCCAGACGAACCAGCGCATCGGCGCCATGGACGACACCGCGCCCGAGCTTCACATCGAGGACACCGAGTTCGGCTATCACTACGCCGCGTTCCGCAAAAACCCGGACGGCGGCTCGGACAATGTCCGCATCGTGCCGTTCTTCATGCCGAGCGGCCGCATCATCCCCGGCGGTCAGCTTCAGGGCGAAAACAACCAGACCATCATTTTCGAAGTGCCGATGGACGACGAACACACCGCGACGTATTCGATCCGCTACGGCACGCAGCCGATCCCGCGCGACACGCGGCTGCGCGAAACCGGCTTCGACGACACGACGATGTATTCCGAAAAGGAGCAGCGTTTCCTGTGGACGCGCGCCGACCTGCATCTGCAAAAGCGCGACACGATGGACCGCAACTGGTCGGGCTTTCGCGGCATCGCGCTCGAGGACGCGGTGATCGGCACCTCGATGGGACCGATCCAGGACCGCACCAAGGAGCATCTCATCGCCTCGGACCTTGCCGTGGTGCGGTTCCGGCGGCGGCTGATGGAATCGCTGGCGCAGATGGAACGCGGCGGCGACCCGATCGGCGTCGATGTCGATGCCGGCGCGATCGCCTCGATCGACTCACCCGCGCCCGCGCGCGGCCACTGGCGCAGCCTGATCCCGAGCCATCGCGTGGTCGAGCCGGCCGAATAAGCGGCGGCGAGGCGTCAGCGCAGCGTCGCGCCGAACAGTTCCAGCATCGCGGTCCAGCCGCGCTCGGCCTGCGCCGGGTTGAAGGGCGGCACGTCCGGCATCATCCAACCGTGCCGGGTGCCCGGATAGACCTCGACCGTCGCGTGGCGGTTCGCGGCGTCGAGCGCGTCTTTCAGCACGGTCTTTTCCTGCGGCGCGTTTTCGTCGTCGTTGGTAGCGATCGCGATGAGATAGCGCGCCCTGGTCTTGGCCAGGAGGCGGTGCGGCGAGTTGGCGTCGTCGGTGACGAGAAAGCCGCCGTGGAATGACGCCGCGGCGCCGACGCGGTCGGGCGCGGCCGCCGCGAGGCGCACCGTCATCGGCCCGCCCATGCAGAAACCGACGCCGCCGAGTTTTGCCGAATTATCGACTTCTTGCTGGGCGTCGAGGAATGCGACGAACGCAGCGGCGTCGCGCATCACCTTGGCATGATCGAGCGCCTTCATGCGCTCAATCGCGGGCGGGCGATCCTCTTGGTGCGACATATCGAAGGTCGGATGCCATACCGGTCTGCGGCTGATGCGGTAGAACTGGTTTACCGCCAGCACGGCGTAACCGTGGCTCGCCAGACGGCTCGCCATCCCCAACACAGCGGAACGCAGCGCCTTGACGTCGGGATAGAGCACGATCCCTGGGTGACGCTTGCCGTCGCCCGGATAGAAGAACCCGGCGTCGCACACACCGTCCGGCGTCGGCACGTCGACCGCGCGCTCGGCAACTGCCTCGGTCATCGCAAAATCCTCCTCCCTTCAGCGAGCGTTAACCAAAGTATGTAATACAACCGGGGCACACAATGCCTGGGTCGGCGGATGGATTTGCATAGTCCTGGTCTGATCGCACTTTACGACCTGTGGGCGCAACGCCGCGCCGGCCGGGAGTTTCCTGCGCGCCGCGATTTCCAGCCCTGCGATCTGAAGCAAGTTCTCGGCCTGTTGTCGATCTTCGAGGTGCATCGCGATCCGTTGCGCTTCAAATGTCGCCTGCACGGCTCGATCGCGGCGCAGCGGCTCGGCTTCGACATGACCGGAAAATTCGTCGACGAGGCGCCCAAGCCGAAATGGTCCCAGGGCGCGGGCGGCCACTTCAGGCGCGTCGTCATCGAACGCGCGCCGTCGGCCGCGCGCTATCAGAACATTATTTACGGCGAGTGGGTGCTCAACATGGAATCGCTGGTCCTGCCGTTGTCCAACGACGGCAGCCAGGTCGATTGCCTGTTCGCGACGGTCGTGTATTACGACCCGCGTCTCAAATCGCCGGAATGGCTCAAGGAAGCCGAGCCGGCCGCATCGCGCTCGGGATTCCAATACGATTACCGCGAGCCGAACGCGCCGGTCCGCGACAAGGTCACGGACCCCGCCGGCTGAGCGCTACTTTTTCGCCGGGGCGACCTTGTCCTGCGTCTTGGTCTCGAAGTCGCTGGCGTCATGGCGCTCGTGGAGCTGTTGCGACGGCTCGCCGAACACGCGGTTGACCATGCGTCCGCGCTTCACCGCCGGCCGCTCGGCCATCGCCCCCGCCCAGCGCCGGACGTGTTTGTAGTCCTGCACCGACAGGAACTCGCCGCAATTGTCGTACATGACGCCGTCGAGCGCGAGCAGCCCGTACCACGGGAAGATCGCCATGTCGGCGATGGTGTAATCCGGCCCCGAGACATAGGCCCCCGTCTCGGCGAGGCGCCGGTCGAGCACGTCGAGCTGGCGCTTGGTCTCCATCGCAAAACGGTCGATGGCGTACTCGATTTTGACCGGCGCGTAGGCATAGAAATGGCCGAAGCCGCCGCCGAGATAGGGCGCGCTGCCCATCTGCCAGAACAACCAGGAGAGACATTCCGCGCGCGCCCCGACATCCTTCGGCACGAACGCGCCGAACTTGTCGGCGAGATAGAGCAGAATCGAGCCGGTCTCGAACACGCGGATCGGCTTCGCGCCGCCGCGATCCAGCAGCGCCGGGATTTTGGAGTTGGGGTTGATCGCGACGAAGCCGCTGCCGAACTGGTCGCCGTCGCCGATCTTGATCAGCCACGCATCGTACTCGGCGCCCTTGTGCCCGGCGGCCAGCAGCTCCTCGAGCATGATCGTGACCTTGACGCCGTTGGGCGTGCCGAGCGAGTAGAGCTGAAGCGGATGCTTGCCGACCGGCAGTTCCTTCTCATGCGTTGCGCCGGCAATCGGCCGATTGATGTTGGCGAAGCGCCCGCCGCTCCCCTTGTTCCAGACCCAGACTTTCGGCGGGACATACGCGGTGGTGGTGTCGGTCATGTGAGGAGGCTCCGGTGTTGAGGTTCGTCGGCGCACCTTAGCCGATCGCCCCGCCCCGCGCACTGTTCGGCGCCCGATAGCCCCATGCGCCGCGCGCAGGCATGCGGCAATCGGGACGAGAGACCTATCAATATCCCGTCCGCGTCCCCATCTATAGATAGCGCCATCGCCTCGAAGCGAAAACCGTTTCGCGGATCAGCCGATCGCGGTCCTCAGAGGTAAGTAAAAATGGCCAAACATCTCAGCGGCACCGAACATCATCTGGCGGCGGCGACTCATCACGAGCGGGCGGCCGCGCATCATCGTCTCGCCTCCCAGCATTACGCCGAAAAGGACTATGCGCATGCCGCGCATCAGGCGCTGATTGCGCACGGACACGGACAGCAGGCGGCCCGTCACGCCAACGAGGCGACGAAATATCATATCGAGCATCACGACGCCGCGCCTCCGCCGTTGCGCGTCGTCAAGAAGATCGAGCCCGTTCAGTGACGACACGCACGACGAGCACGACGGTGATTTTCCGCCGCCCGTTCAAGCTGAGCGGCGCGGACGACGTGCAGCCGGCCGGCAGTTATGTCGTCGAGACCGACGAAGAAAAGCTGGACGCGTCGTTTGAAGCTTATCGCCGGCTGGCCACCCTGATTCGGCTGCCCGGCACGCGGGGCAGCGCGGAAGTCGGACGCGTCATCGATATCGATCCACAGGAATTGGAGGCAGTCTTGAAAAACGACGCAACCGGAACGGAAACGCCGGCTTCGAAAAAGCCGGCATGGACCTGGGCCTTCGAGGAAGGCGTTCTGACCATCGATCATTCGGGCGAGACGGTGTCGCTGGGGCGCTACGCGACACGCGAATTCGCGGCGAAGGCCGCAGCGCTTTACATCGCCAAGCAAACCGACGCGACGCCGGCGGCGGTTCCCCGGCGGTAGCCGCGGTCACCGCGTTAGCCACAACGGTTCGCAGCGCGAGAAATAAGGACGGCGGACGCGAGTTTGCGCGCTAATCCGCCGGGTCCGATAGCCACAGATCGCGCAACAGCGACTTTAACTGTTTGAAGCGCCGCTTGCCGAGCGCGTGCGTCCATTCCGCCTCGATGGCGGTGAGAATTTCCACCATCCGCTCCCAGACCGCCTCGCCCCGCCTGGTGAAATGCACCGTGCGC
>JANWJX010000016.1 GCA_025451725.1 Allostellaceae bacterium | reverse complement strand
TAACGCGGAAATTTCGGATCGCGCTCGATTTTGCGGCGGAGCCGCGTGATCTGAACGTCGACGGTGCGCAAATTGCCGCTGAAATTCGCCTCTTGCGACAGGGTCTCGCGCGTCACCGGCTCGCCGGCGTGGCGCGCCAATGCCATCAGCAGCGCGGTCTCCGCCTCCGTCAGCCGCACCGGGTCGGCGCCATCGAACAATTCGCTGCGCGCGAGATCGAGCCGGCACGCGCCGAAGCGCAACATGCCGGCCGGCACCGGCTGGCGCACGCGCTGGAGAATGTTCTTGATGCGCAGCACCAGTTCACGCGGCTCGAACGGCTTGGCGAGATAGTCGTCGGCGCCCTGTTCCAGCCCGTTAATGCGATGCTCGGGCTCGGCCATCGCCGTCAGCAGCAGGATCGGCACCCGGCTCTCGCCGCTGCGCAAATTGCGCGTGAGATCGAGGCCGCTTTCGCCCGGCATCATCACGTCAAGGATCAAGAGGTCGAAAGCGAGGCCTTGCATGCGTGCCCGTGCGTCAGCGGCATCGGCGGCGGTGGTGACTCGGAAACCCTGATCGGTGAGATAGCGCGTCAACAGGCCGCGCAGCCGCGCATCGTCGTCGACGACCAGAAGATGCGGCTCACCGTCCATCAACCTTTTGCCTTGGGCCGCTCGAACCGCGCGCGGTCGGCAGGCTCGGCGATCAGGTCGATCATCACTTTGCGAAAGCCCTCGACCGCCTCCGGCCCGGCCTCGCGATAGGCCCGCGCGATAAAGCCGCGCTGATTCTCGGAAAGCTCGCGCTCCAGAACCACGCCCTGCTCGGTCAGTTCGAGGAGGCGCTGGCGACGGTCGCGCGAGCCCGGGGTCTGGCGGATAAAACCCTGGCGGACAAGCTGGCTCAGCACCCGGTTTAGACTCTGCTTCGTGATGCGCAGAATGCTGAGCAACTCCGTTACATTCATCTGCGGATGCCGACCGACGAAATAGATCACGCGGTGATGCGCCCGCCCGAAACCATACCGTTCCAGCATATGGTCCGGCCCGGCCGTGAAGTCACGATAGGCGAAGAACAGGAGCTCGATTCCCTGCCGAAGCTCGGTCTCGCGCAGAAAGGCCGGGGCGGGGGAGGATTTTAAGTCAGCCATGTTGACTTATCTGGTTGCAGTTTGTTATATGGAAGCGGCCTCGGACGAAACATAAATACGCCAGGGGCCGAGAGGCACGAGGAAGACGACGATGGCAAGCTCTAGCACACCCTTCGATGATCGCGATGGCGTCATTTGGCTCGACGGCAAGCTGGTGCCGTGGCGCCAGGCCAATATCCATGTCCTTACCCATGCGCTGCATTATGCAAGCTGCGTGTTCGAGGGGGAACGGGTCTATGGCGGCAAGATATTCAAACTGCGGGAGCATACCGAGCGGCTGATCAAGTCGGGCCGCATCCTCGGCTTCGAGATTCCGTGGAGCGCGGAACAGATCGACAAGGCGTGCTACGAGGTGGTCCAGGCGCAGAAGATCGTCGACGGCTATGTCCGGCCGGTGGCGTGGCGTGGGCCGGAGCAGATGGGCGTATCGGCGCAGGAGACCAAGATCCACATGGCGGTCGCGGTGTGGGAATGGCCGTCCTATTTCTCGCCCGAGGCGCGGCTCAAGGGCCTGCGCATGATGATGTCGCCCTGGGCGCGGCCGGCGCCAAACACCGCGCCGGTTCACGCCAAGGCGTCGGGCCTCTACATGATCTGCACCATCGCCAAGCACGCCGCCGAGGCCGCGGGCTATGACGACGCCTTCATGCTCGATTATCGCGGCCAGATCGCCGAAGGCACCGGGTGCAACGTGTTCCTGGTGATCAAGGGCGAACTGCACACGCCGACGCCCGACTGTTTCCTCGACGGCATCACCCGCCAGGTGGTGATGGAACTCGCGCGCAAACGCGGCCTCAAAGTGGTCGAGCGCGCGATCTGGCCCGAGGAGTTCGAACAGGCCGATGAAGTGTTCATCACCGGTACCGCCGCCGAAGTGACGCCGGTGTCGGAGATCGGCAAATACAAGTTCAAGCCCGGCAAGGTCACCAAGATGCTGATGGACGATTTCGACGTCCTGGTCGGCCGCGCCCCGGCGAAGGCTTCGGCAGCGTAGCGAGTTTTAAGTCGTCAGTTCACCGTTATCAGTCACTGACAACTGACAACCGACAACTCACGCGCTACTTCCGCTTGGCACGGCGGAACTGGTCGAATTCCGGCCCGTAGGTTTCGGTGAATTTTTCCAGCATTGCGCGCCACAGATTGTCGCCGAGCTTGGCCGCGCCGACGAACACGTCGGGACGGGTAGCGAACAGGCCCGCCATGAGAAAGGCACGCGTCTCGGGCCGAGCGGCGTCGAAAATCTCGCGGCATTTCGCCGTCGAAAGATCGGACTGGCCGGCGTCGCCGTCGGCGTCGAGCGCACGCTCGGCGGTGATGACAGCGGCGAAATCGAGGATACCGGGCATCAGGCGCTCGACCTTCGCGAGAACTTCCTGCGCGCCGTTCGGATCGAGCTTGCCGGTCGGCGTCAGGTAGAAGCGCGAGGCTTTGATTCGCTCGTAAAGCCGCTCGCCGAGCGCGCCCTGGCGCGCCTCGCTCTTGACGTGGCGCGAGCGCCATTCCGTCTCGGTAACCAGTTGCGCCTCGGGGAATTCGGTCTCGACGCCGTTTTCGGCCGAGCAATAGACGACGCCGTCCTCGACATCCTCGACGACATAGGAACGGCCCTGCTTGTCGTAGGCGACCCCGCCGCGGCGGAATTTACTGGTCATGGTTGCCCGCCACCCAGTCGTCGATCAGGCGCCGCGCCACCGCGATGCCCGGCGGCACAAAGAAATCCTTACCGCCGCGAATGTTCTGCTTGAGGAAGTCGCGGCTGAACCAGTTGGCGGCCTCGATCTCATCAGGGTCGATGGTGATATCGGTCGTGGTCGCGCGCGCATAAAAGCCGAGCATCAGCGACGCCGGGAATGGCCAGGGCTGCGACGAGTGATACGTCACGTCGGCGACGCGCACCCCCGCTTCCTCGAATACTTCGCGCGCCACCGCGTCTTCGAGGCTTTCGCCCGGTTCGACGAAACCGGCAAGCGTCGAGTGCATGCCCTTCGGCCAGATCTTCTGCCGCCCCAGCAAACAGCGGTCGCCGTCATGCACCAGCATGATGACGGCGGGGTCGGTGCGCGGGAAATGCTGCGCGTTGCAGTTGGGATTGGTGCAGCGGCGGACATGGCCCGCCTCTTCGATCTTGGTCGCGGCGCCGCACACGCCGCAGAAACCGTGACGGCTGTGCCAATATAAAATCCCGCGCGCATAGGCCATCAGCGACCCGTCGCGGTTGCCCACGAGCGGCCCGACACGACGAAGATCGGCGAATTCGAGCGGGACCTCGGCGCGGATGATTTCGAGCGGATTCTCGATGGCGGACAGATCGCGGGCGAAAAAACATTCGTCGCCGATCTGGCCGAGGAACACTTCCGGCTGGGGATCGCCGACGAGTTGGTCGCGCAGGAGGAACGCCGCCCGCGCCGGCGCGCCGCCCTCGGCCTTGGTCACGAGATTCTGGTTGCGCCAGACCGGGACGATGCGGCTGCCGGGATGGTCGAGCCGCGTCGCCAGCCAGTCATCGTCCTTGCGTAGTTTGGCAGCACGATCGTAGCCGCCCGCGGCGTAGTAGTTAGGTGGTCGCGGCACGGTTCAGCCCCTTTTCATTTTCGCCAAGTCGGGCTGCGGCGGATTGTTGATGCCGAGAAGGCCGCGCAATTCATCGGCGCGGTCGAAACCCTTCATCACGCGCTCGTGCCATTCCATCACCCACTGCCGCGTCTCGGGATGGGTGAAGATGAAAAAATCGTTGTCCTGCACCGCGCGCAGCACATAGCGTCCGATCTGATCCGGCGACAGGCCCGCCTTCAGCAGCGCCGCGAGGCCGGGCGAAATCTCGCGCTCGAATGGCCCGCCAAACCGATCCGGCCGGACCCGGCCGGCCCTGTAGATGTTGGTGTCGACGCCGGCCGGACACAGCACCGAGACGCCGATCTTGTGCGGCGCCATCGCGTCCTGCATGGCGAAAGACAGCGCCACCACGGCGAACTTGGTGCCGGCATAGATGCCGTTGTTCATGCCGGGCGCCATGCGCATACCGGCGATCGACGCGGTATTGACGATGTGCCCGCCCTCGCCGTGCTTCTTGAGCTTGGGCGCGAACGCTTTGAAACCGTGGATCGGCCCCATCGTATTGACCGCGAACATCCAGTCGAAAATCTCGTCCGGCGTTTCGTCGAGCGACGGCGCCCCCGAGCCGACCCCCGCGTTGTTGCAGACGATGTGAACCTTGCCGAAATCTTTCTCCACCGCGTCGGCGATCTCGTAGACCTGGGCGCGGTCAGACACATCGAGCAGATAGCCGCGCGCGTCGACGCCGAGCTTCGCGATCTCGTCACGCGCCTCTTCGAGGCTCGGCAGGTCGATGTCGGCGAGCGCGATGTTGACGCCCTGCTGCGCGAACACACGCGCCATGCCGCGCCCCATGCCTGACGCGGCGCCGGTGATGAACGCGGTCTTGCCGCGCAAATGGGTCAAAGCCATGCGCTTTGTTTACGCGGAAAGGGGCGCTTTGCCTAGCTTTTGCCGAGCGGTAGACCGGGGCGCCACGTCATGCTTTGCTGCGGCAAACAGGGAGGCGCGAATGCGGACGAGACTTGCGGGTCTGGCGGCGGCGGTTTTGATGGCGAGCGCGGCGGCGCATGCCGACCCCTTGCCCTATCCCGACGTCACGGACGCGTCGCACGCCTCGCCGGCAGTGGCGGCAATCTTCCGCGACTTCTTCGCGGTGAAAAGCCTCCACAAACCCGACGCGCTGATGACGCATTTCGCCAGGGAGAAAGTGCTTTATATCGACGTGTCGTCGGGCGGCATCTGGCCGAGCTGGGATTCGCTCAACAAGATCTTCACCACCTACATGCCGAAATGGCCGGCATCGGGCCTGTCCTATCCGACCGCGATCTACGGCGACGAGCATTCGGCGCTGGTCGCCTTCACCGACACGCCGGAATTGTTCGGCAAGGAACTGCGCATTCTTGGCGCCGTCAGCTTCGACGAGCACGGCAAGATCATCCGCTGGATGGATTATTGGGACGGCCGTTCGTCGCAGCGCAAGACCGCGCCGCTGAAGTCGACCTATCCCACCGATTTCCACGACGATGTCGGCAACGCGACCGGCAAAATCCATGACGTCGCCGACGCGCTGAGCAGGGCGTTCGCATCGGGCGACGCCAAGGCAGCCGCCGCGATGTTCGCCTATGACGCCGCGTTCGAGGACATGGCGCTGCACGCGCAAATTCTCGGCCGCCTCGCCATCGAACGGTATCTCACCCGCGCGCTCGGCGCGGTGCCATACGGCAAGGGCGCCACGCTGGCGCACGTCGTCGGCAGCGATCAGGGCGGCGGCTATGAATGGCGCGCCGACGCCGCGTGGCCGCTCAAGCGCGGCAACACCGCGCTGGTGCTCGACAAGGACGGCAAGATCAGCCGCCTCACCGTGGTCTATGACAGCGGCCTCTTGCCCGACGACAAGTACCACGCACTGATCGGGCTCGCGGCGGACAATTGATCGTCACGCGCTTCGCGCCGAGCCCGACCGGGCGGCTGCATCTCGGCCACGCTTACTCGGCGCTGTTCGCGTGGCGCAAGGCGCGCGACGCCGGCGGCAAATTCCTGCTGCGGATCGAGGACATCGACCGGGGGCGCTGCCGCGACGAGTTCGTCGCCGGCATCGAAGAGGATTTACGGTGGCTCGGCATCGATTGGGACGGCGATGTGCGCCGCCAGTCCGAGCATTTTGCCGATTACCGCGCCGCGCTCGACCGGCTCGACGCCATTGGCGTGCTCTATCCCTGCTTTTGCACCCGCGCCGATATCGCGCGCGCCGCTTCCGCGCCGCACGGCGCCGACCCGGTCTATCCCGGCACCTGCCGGCATCTGTCCGCCGAGGCGCGCCGGCAGCGGATCGAGACCGGCGCCGCCTATGCGCTGCGGCTCGATGTCGAACGCGCGTTCGAGCGCACCGGACCGCTCGATTGGATCGACGAGGGGCTCGGCACGGTCGAAGCCGATCCGCTGTCGCTCGGCGATGTCGTGCTGGCGCGCAAGGACACACCGGCGTCGTACCACCTCGCCGTCACGGTCGACGATGCGATCCAAGGCGTGACGCTGGTGACGCGCGCCAGCGATCTCTTTGCCGCGACGCATATCCACCGGCTGCTCCAGGCGCTGTTCGACCTGCCGGTGCCGCACTGGCATCACCACAAGCTGCTGACCGACGACACCGGCAAGCGCTTTGCCAAGCGCGACCGCGCGGTGACGCTGCAAGAGATGCGCGAAGCGGGGACGACGGCGGCGGAAGTTCGCACCCTAGCGGGATTTTGACGGCGCCCACGCGGTCAGGGTGGCAATGTCGAATCGCACCGCGACGCGACCATCCGGGCCGGCGGACGCGCCAAAAATTTCCACGACCCGCATCGCCGTCGCGCGCCGCGTGAAGGCGCGGTTGCGCTCGGTCGCGGCGTAGCTCTCGCCCATCGCGCGCAGATCGCGCATCAGCTTGAATGCGTTGTCGTAGGATACGTCGATCGTATCGCTGTCGACGATCGGCTCGGCGAAGCCGGCGCGTTGCAACAACCCGGCGAGGTCGCGGGCATCGGCGAACGGCGAGACATGACTGCCGGCGCCGCCCTGTTCGGCCAGCTCCGCCTCCATCCAGGCGCGGCGCAGTTCGGTCAGCGTCTCGCCCGCGAACAGCGCCGCCAGCAACAGGCCTTCTGGTTTCAGCGCCTGGCGCAATTGCAGCAGCGCGCCCGGCAGGTCGTTGACGTGATGCAGGTCGAGCACGCTGAGGATCAGATCGAAGCTCGCGGGGGCAAACGGCAGCATCTCCGCCTCGCCCACCACCGCCGGGCGAAACCCGAAAGCCGGGTCCATTTCGATCAGCCGTTCGATCCCGCCGCGTCCGTTCAGCGCCCGCGCCAGCACGCCGCCACGGCCGCCGAGATCGAGCGCCAGCGGGAATTTGCGCATCACGTCGTCGAGCCGGTCAGCCAGCCGCTCGGCCACCTCGTTGACCAGGAAATCGGCCTCGCCCCAGCGCCGCGCAGCACGCTCGCGAAAGCGCCGCACCGCCGGCCGGTCGAACAGATTGAGAGGATTGTGCTCGGCCATCGGCGGGACATTGACAGCAACCGAGTCGCAGGCGCCAGAATAATCCATGCTCGGGCTCGCGGTCGCGCCGGCAATGAGCCGGTTGGCGAATTCGTTCATCGATATTCTGCTGCCGCCGCGCTGTCTCTCTTGCGGCGGAGCGGTCAGCGCGGCCGGCACGCTGTGCGCCGAGTGCTGGCGCGGACTGACTTTTCTCGGCGCGCCATGTTGCGCCAGTTGCGGCATGCCGTTCGAATTCGATCTCGGCGAAAGCGCGCTGTGCGGCGAATGCGTTCGCCGCCAACCCGTGTTCGACCGTGCGCGCGCCGCGCTGCGCTATGACGACGCCAGCAAGCGCCTGATCCTCGGTTTCAAGCACGGCGACCGGCTGCATCCCGCGCCGGCGTTCGGCCAGTGGCTCAAGCGCGCGGGCGAGATGCTGATCCGCGACGCCGATCTCGCTGTGCCGGTCCCGCTGCATTGGACGCGGCTGTTTGCGCGCCGCTACAACCAGGCGGCCTTGCTGGCCCAGGCGCTGCGCGCCGCCGGCGGGCCGCCGGTAGCCCCCGATCTTCTCGTCCGTAAGCGGCGCACGCCGCCGCAAGGCAAGGGCAGCCGCGAGGCGAGGCGGCGCAACGTCGCGGGCGCGTTCGCCTTGAAGCCGGGCGCCGATGTGAAGGGCAAGCGCGTCGTGCTGATCGACGATGTGTTCACGACGGGCTCGACCGTGGCGGAATGCGCGCGCGTCCTCAAACGGCGCGGCGCGGCGCGCGTCGACGTGCTGACGCTGGCGCGGACTGTCCGCGACGCCGGTTGATCGGCCTCCCGACGCGCGTTATCGTCGCCGCTAAATTCGACGCGGTTTTCAGGAGGAAACGATGTCCAGTTCAGGGGATTTGCGGCCCGGTAAGGAAGGCGCCGCGATGCATATTGTCCGCGAATACATGGGCTGGTCGACCGGCGCCGGGCTGATTCCGCTGCCGCTGCTCGATCTCGCGGCGATCTCGCTGGTTGAGCTCAAGATGGTTCATTCCCTCGCCCGCCTTTACGGCGTGCCGTTTCAGCGCGGCGCGGCCAAATCGATCATCGGCGCGCTGATCGGCGGCGGCGGCACTTTTGTGCTGGCGGCGCCGGTGGCCAGCATGATCAAGACCATCCCCATCGTGGGGACCGCGGCCGGCATACTGACCGAGCCGGCGATCGCGGCGGCAGCCAGCTACGCGCTCGGCAAGGTGTTCATCCAGCATTTCGAATCGGGCGGAACGCTCTTGGATTTCAACGTCCGCACCCAGCGCCATCAATACGAACAGCATTTCGCCGCCGCGCAGGAAAAAGGCGGCGCGGCCAACTGAACCTTCCAGGCTGGCCAGCGCGACCGCCCGATACGGCGCCGCCCCCGGCGGGCACGGTCGTTTGCTGGCGGATCGATGTCGCCGATATCGGCGACGCACCGCGCGCCAAGCTGTTTGCGCTGTTGAGCGCCGAGGAACAAGCCCGCGCCCGGCGCTTCGTTCAGGTTCACGACCAGCATAGTTTTACCGCCGCCCACGGCGTGCTCCGCTTGCTGCTCGGCGCGATGCTCGGCGCGCCGCCGCGATCCTTCGTTTTTGCCGCCAACGCGAACGGCAAGCCGCGTCTCGATCCGACGCGTGACGTCGCCTTCAACATGTCACATAGCGGCGGCATCGTCCTGATCGGGCTGGCGCGCAATCTCGACATCGGCGTCGATGTCGAGGCGCTGCGCACCGTGCACGAGCGCGACCGCATCGTCGCGCGCTATTTCCATCCCGACGAAGCGGCGGATTTTGCTCGCGTGCACCCCGCCGAAACCCAGGGCGCGTTCTTCCGCTGCTGGTCGCGCAAAGAGGCGGTGGTTAAGGCGCTCGGCGTCGGCATGAGCCTCGACCTGCACCGCTATCGCGTCACCTGCACGCCCGGCGACGTCCCGCAAGTGCTGGCGCTCGAAGGCGAGACGGCGCCGGAACAGAGTTGGTCCCTGATCGACCTCAATCTTGGCTCCGGTCATGTCGGCGCGGTTGCGGCGCGGCGCCGCCAGTTACATTTCGTTCAGGGGAATTTCGATCCGGCGCTGGCGCCGGGTTAATGCGAGCCGCTCTTCTTCGCGGCGTCTTCCCGCGCTTTACGTTCGTCTTCTTCCATCGCCTTACGCAGGCTCAGCGGACGCATGTCGGTCCATTCCTTGTCGACCCAATCCATGCAGGCCTGCTTGGTGTCGGGCCCCCAGACCTGACGCCAGCCGCCCGGAATATCCATGTCGGCGCGCCACAGCGAATACTGCTCCTCGTGATTGATCAGCACGACATGGGGCAGCGCGTCGATTTCCTCGTCTTCTTCCTCGTAATCGCTCATTCCCGATCCATCAGGCCGAAACGGCCGCTTCGCGAGTGGTAGCACGACGCATGTCGCGGCGGTAGCGCGTGTCTTCATAGGGCGTGCCGCGATGCATGGTGCAACGATTATCCCAGATAACGATGTCGCCGAGCCGCCAGGAATGGCGATACATGAACCGTCCCTGGGTAGCGAATTCCTTCAACTCTTTCAGCAGCACGCGGCCTTCATCCTCGGGCCAGCCCTCGATATGCGAGGCGTGCGAGGCGAGATAGAGCGTCTTGCGCCCCGAGCCGGGATGCGTCTGAACCAGCTTGTGGCGCGTCGGCGGGCGCGATTCCAGCTCCTCCGCGGTCGGCTCCGGGAAACCGGCCGCGGCGCGCGAATACCAGATCGAATGAACCGCGACCAGATGTTCGATCCGCGCTTTCGTCGCCGCGGGCAAGGCATCGTAGGCGGCGCGCAGGTCGGTAAATTCGGTATCGCCGCCTTCGGGCGGAATCTCATGCGCCGACAGCAGCGAATAGACCGCGCGGTTGGGGTGGAACGACATGTCGCAATGCCAGAGCCGGTCGCCGCGGCGGAACAGGATGACGCGACTGCCTTCCTTCATCAGTTCGTCCTTGTCGTCGATATTGGCGACGTCCTGAAGCTGGGGCGAGATGCGCGTCTTCACGCGGCCCGTGATTTTGAACACCGGCGTCGCGTCCATCGGGCCGAGCGATTTCGCCAGCACCAAATGCGCGTTGTCGGCCATGGCGCGACCGGGGCGATAGAAGCAGACCGCGTAACGGTCCATGGCCGCCACGATGTCGCCACGGGTTGTTGCGTCGGGCGCGCGCGACAGATCGACCCCGCCGATCTCCGCGCCGAATTCGCCACCCACCGGTCGCACCGTCAGGCCCATGACCCGCTCCGAAAATATCGTGCCGCCATGGCCTAAGAATCGGGTTCAATGGCGGTTCCTGTCAACCATGAGACCATGAGCCCGACGCTTTACGCCCCTACCCTGCTGGCGACGGTCGTCATCAGCCTCGCCGCCGCTTATCTGCTCGGCATGGCGGCGCGCGCCGTGCGCTTGCCGCCGCTGGTCGGCTACCTGCTCGCCGGAGTGGTGATCGGGCCGTTCACGCCCGGCGTGTTCGCCGATACGCACATTGTCGGCGAACTCGCCGATATCGGCGTCGCGCTGCTTCTGTTCGGCGTCGGGCTGCATTTCTCGCTCCGGGACCTGCTGTCGGTATGGCGGATCGCCGTACCGGGCGCGCTGCTGCAAGTGGCTGGCGCCACCGGGATCGGTTTCGCGGTCGGGCGCTGGCTCCTGGGATGGCATCCGGAAGCGGCCGTGCTGTTGGGGTTCGGCCTGGCGATCTCGAGCACCGCCGTGGCAACACGCACGCTCGCGGATCGCGGCGGCCTTGGCAGCGAGGGCGCCCGCATCGCCCTGGGCTGGCTGGTGGTGCAGGATTTGGTGGTCATTCTGATCCTGGTGTTCCTGTCGGCCGCGGCCAACGCCGACGCGTCGGGCAACCTTGTCGCATCGCTGGGGCGAACGGCGCTGGAGCTCGCCGGGTTCGTGGTCGTCGTCGTGCTCGCGGGGCGGCGGTTCCTGCCTTGGGTGCTGGCGGTGACGGCGCGGATGGGATCGCGCGAACTGTTCACCCTCGCCGTCATCCTGGTCGCGCTCGGCGTCGCGTATGGATCGGCGCAATTGTTCGGCGTGTCGCTCGCATTGGGCGCGTTTTTCGCCGGCGTGCTGCTCGCCGAATCCGACCTCAGCCATCAGGCCGCCGCCGAGTCCCTCTCGGTGCAGCAATTGTTCACCGCCCTATTCTTCGTCTCGGTCGGATTGCTGATCGACCCGAGCGTGATCTGGCATGTGCCGGTCGAGGTTGCCGCAGTGCTGGTGGCGATCCTAGTCGGGATCGGCGGGGTGACGCTGCTCGTGCTGCTGCTGCTGCGCGTGCCGCCGGTAAGCGCCGCGACGGTTGCCGGTGCGCTGGCGCAGATTGGCGAGTTCTCCTTCATCCTCACCGGCGTCGCCGCCGAGGACAAGGCGATGCCCGCCGAAGGCCGGTCGCTGGTGCTGACCGGCGCGCTACTCGCCATTGTCGCCAATCCATTCCTGTTCCGTGCCCTGCAATATGTCGGCTCATGGCTCGAGCGCCGCCGCGTGCTCCAGCACTGGACGGAAGGCGGCAAGCGCCTTGCGCGCGGCTCGCTGCCGGCGCGGCTCTCCGGCCACGCGCTGGTGATCGGTCAGGGACGCGTCGGCGGCGTCGTGGTCGCGGCGCTGCAGCGGCATCGCCTGCCTGTGGTCGTGATCGAGCAGGATCGCCGCGTCGCCGAGCGGGCGCGCGCCGACGGCGTGCACGTCGTCTATGGCGATGCGACGCGCCCCGAGGTCATCGCCGCCGCGCATCCCGACCGGGCCAAGCTGCTCGTGGTCGCGATCCCAGACCGGTTCCTGGCGCGGCGAGCGATCGAACTTGCGCGCCACGCCAACCCAAAGATCGACGTGGTGGTGCGCACGCACACCGACGAAGAAGCCGCGTGGCTGGGCGGGAAGGAGATCGGTCTCATCGTGATGAGCGAGCGCGAGACCGCGCTCGGCATCGCCGAATATGCGCTGCACCGCTTCGCCGTGCCGAGCGAAGACGTGCTGACGACGTTGGATAGTCTTCGAAAGAGCTAGCGCCGCAGCCGGTGGTCGATCAGCTCGCGAACCTTGCGCTGTTCCCAATCGTGCGTCGTCCAGGGCAGCAGCTCGTAGGCGTGGAGGCAATGCAGCACGATTACCAGTCCCCAGCCAATCAACACGGCGTAGAACCATGACGAATGGAACGGCGTCGTGGCCATCAGCATGAACAGGATGAAATTCACCACGACATAGACCGAGAGATGGCTGAAGAACACGCGCAGCGCGCGGACGCGCCGCCACGCCCAGCGTTCCAGCTCGGCGATGCGCGCCGCCTCGCGCGTCCCGGCGCCGGGGCGCAGCTCGATCGGCTCACTGCTTTGACCGCGTAACGGCAATGCCATGCCGGCAGGGTAGTCCTCCGCCCGACAAAAATCGAGCCTCCGGCCACGCGATTCGAAAGGTCTAGCGGGCGGCGAGCTCGTTGATCCCCTTGATGACCTCGCCGCGAGCGAAGGCGCGGATGATTTCGACAACCTGGGGAAAATGATAGGCGTAATTATCCCGCGTGACGTAACCGAGATGCGGCGTCAGCACGATGTTGTCGAGGCCGCGGTAGGGCGAATCCATTGGCAGCGGTTCGATCGAAAATACGTCGATTCCGGCGCCTGCGATCTTGTGCTGGCGCAAATGTTCGGCCAGCGCCGCTTCGTCGACGATCGGGCCACGCGAGGTATTGATGAGATAGGCGGTCGGTTTCATGCGCGCGAGATCGGCTTTGCCGACGAGGCCGTGCGTGCGGTCGCTGAGCACCAGATGGACCGACAGCACGTCCGACTGCGCCATCAATTCGTCCTTGGTGACGAGCGTCGCGCCCGCCGCCGTGGCACGCGCGGCGGTGAGGTTGGGACTCCACGCGATCGGCTTCATGCGGAATGCGGTGCCGACCCGGGCCACCTCGGTGCCAAGCCGGCCCAGCCCGAGAAGGCCGAGCGTCCGGCCCGCGAGGTCGAGGCCGAGCGTCGTCTGCCATTTGCCGGCGCGGAGCGCGCGGTCCTCGGCGACGATGTTGCGCAGGCAGGCGATGATCAGGCCCCAGGTCAGTTCCGCCGTGCCCATGCCCTTGAGGTCAGTGCCGCAGACCTGGACGCCGTGATCGGTCGCGGCCTGTTCGTCGATCGAGGCGTTGCGCCGGCCCGACGTGATCAACAGCTTTAGGTTCGGCAGTTTTTCGAACAGCGCGCGCGGAAACGGCGTCCGTTCGCGCATCAGAACGACACACTCGAAGGTATGAAGCCGCTTCGCCAACGGCTCAAGCTCATGGATATGGTCGCTAAAGACCTGCACCGTCGCGTCAGGGTCGAGGCTCTTCCAGTCCGCGAGCCCCAGGGCGCATTGTTGATAATCGTCGAGCAGGGCAACGCGCATCATGTCGAGGCTCCCGGAGGTGGGTGGTAAGGCGCCGCCCGGTTCATCCAGCGTGTCAGCAGCGCGGCGGGCCAGATCCACACGATTCCGGCGATGGCGTAGAACGCCATGATGACCAGGGTTCGATCCGGCAGGAGCTTTGGCACGACGATCACGATCAGCACGGCGTAAAGGACAAGGCCGACGATCAGCAAGATCGTGCCGGCGAGAATGCGGAGGCGCATCCGCGATCCTCGCCGAGCCGCCAGCCTCATGCAAGGCGCATCGCCATTAAGCAAAACGGCAATTTTGCGGCGCAACAGAACATTTCAATAATGCTATCGAACCATGCCAATTTGCCGCACCCGAACCCCCAATTTAGCTCATTTTTTCCTTGCAGTAGGACAGCTATACCGCCATATTGTGCAACGCGGCATCGGCCGTCGCCCGACGGTCTGCCGTACGTCTTCTAGGCGTTTCCTCCCTAAACTTGGGCCGTGGTTCGCCACGGCCCAATTTTTT
>JANWJX010000015.1 GCA_025451725.1 Allostellaceae bacterium | reverse complement strand
TTTTGGCTTCGTTTTTTGACCTTGGTGATTGAATTCATTCACAAAATTGGCTTGGTCTCGTAAAAATTTTTTGTTCGATCCGCCAATCGCCGAGAACTCGGAGTGAACTCTTCAACATGGTAAGCAGAATAGAACATTTCAAGAACATTCCTTCAAGAGATTGCATCTCTCTCGGCGGCGTTGGAACAATGCGGCCGAACCCGCGAGGATTTTTCATGGCCAACGAATTCGTCGCCGCCACCACCGCCGGCAAGGTGCAGGGCGCGCTCGATGACGGCGCGATCTCTTTCAAGGGCATTCCCTATGCCGCGCCGCCGGTCGGCGCGTTGCGCTTCAAGCCGCCGGTGAAGCCGGCGCCGTGGCAGGGCGTGCGCGACGCGACGCAATTCGGCGCGCGCGCCTGGCAGAACGACACCGCCTTCAATCTCGCGCCCGCGATCCGCGAGGTCTTCGCCGAGCCGCCGGCGCAGCCGCTGAACGAGGATTGTCTATTCCTCAATGTCTGGACGCCGGCGCTCGACGATGGCGGCGACCGGCCGGTGATGGTGTGGCTGCATGGCGGCGCGTTCATCTCGGGCTCGGGCGCGTCGCCCTGGTACAACGGCGCCAGTCTCGCCGCCAAGGGCAACGTCGTGGTGGTGACGTTGAACCATCGGCTCGGCGCGTTCGGCTATCTCCATCTCGCCGAGATCGGCGGCGCCGAGTATGCGTCATCGGGCAATGTCGGCATGCTGGATATCGTCGCGGCGCTGGAATGGGTGCGCGACAATATCGAAAAATTCGGCGGCGATCCCGAGAACGTCACCATCTTCGGCGAAAGCGGCGGCGGCGCGAAATCCTGCATGCTGATGGCGATGCCGTCGGCGCAGGGCCGGTTCCACAAGGCGATCGTGCAAAGCGGCCCGTCGGTCGAGACCATGGACGCGGCCTCGGCGACCGCGACGGCGCGCGCGGTGATGCAGGAGCTTGGCGCGTCGTCGGTCGCCGATCTCGCCGCCGCGCCGGCCGAGAAATTACTGGCGGCGCAGAACGCGGTGCTGGCGAAGATCAGCGCGCTGTCCTTCGCCAACCGCCGCAAACAGGGCTTCAATCCGGTGATCGACGGCGCGGTCTTGCCCGGCGGCCCGTTCGCGCCGGCCGCGCCCGCGATCTCGGCCAACGTCCCGCTGATGATCGGCACCAACAAGGACGAGATGAATCTGTTTTTCGGCATGGCGCCGTGGGCCGAGAACGCGACCGACGCGACGCTGCAGGACGCGGCGCGGCAATTCCTCGGCGACCGCACGCCCGGCATCGTCGCCGCCTATCGCGCCGCCGACCCGAAGGCTTCGGCGCGCGACCTGGTGCTGCGCATCGCCACCGACCAGTCGATCCGGATGCCGTCGCTGGTCATCGCCGACCGCAAGGTCGCGCAGCACGGCGCGCCGGTTTACGTTTATCTCTTCACCTGGGCGACGCCGGTCGCCAACGGCAAGCTCGGCTCGTGCCACGCGCTCGAGATTCCGTTCGTGTTCGACAATCTCGACAGGACGCGTCTCACGGGCGACGCGCCGACGCGCGGCGTGCTGGCCGAGGCGATGAGCCGCGCCTGGATCGAATTCGCCTATAAGGACAATCCCAATCACGGCGGCATTCCGTACTGGCCCGCGTATAACGCGGCCGAGCGCCCGACCATGATGTTCGATCTGCAATGCCGCGTCGAAAACGACCCGTTCGGCGCGGAACGCAAGGCGTGGGGGTGACCGTCGCACGCTCCGGCTCCGCGGCTTTGCATGAATGGGTTGAACAACTCGTGAATGGACGCGCAGTGCTTGTATCCGCATAATGCCGGGTTAAGGGGGAATTAACGGCTCGATTGGCCTTACGCGGGGGGCTGGAGCGAACATGTATCGACACGTCGAAATCCCCTATGGCTGCTATTGGAGCACGCCGTTTGCGCGATGGCAGGGCAGCCTCGCGAACCTTCATTCCTTGCAACTGGCGGCCTATGTCGCGCGCGGCGAGCTGGACAAGCGCAACATCGCGCCTACCGACTTCGACCATGCCGTGCTCGGCATGACGACGCCGCAGGCCTACAGTTTCCATGGCCTGCCGTGGTTCCTGTCGCTGCTTGGCGCGAAGGAACTGGGCGGCCCAACCGTGTCGCAGGCCTGCGCCACCGGCACGCGCTGCGTCAACATCGCGGCGGACGAGATCGAACTGGGCCGCGCCAGCGCGTCGCTGATCGTGACCTGCGACCGCACCTCGAACGGACCGCTGGTGACCTATCTCGACAGCAACGGCCCGGGCGGCGGCCGGCCCGACGACGAGCACTGGATCCTCGACAGTTTCTTCGGCAAGACGCCGGTGCCGTTCGCCAACGAGCCGATCGTCAACACCGCCGAGAATTGCGCCAAGCAATATCGGATCGATACCGAGACCCAGCATGCGCTGGTGCTGCGGCGCTACGAGCAATATCGCGCCGCGCTCGCCGACAGCAGCGCGTTCTTGAAGCGCTTCATGACGCTGCCCTTCGCCGTGCCGGACAAGAAATTTGCCCGGACCGTCAAGACCATCGACGGCGACGAGGGCGTGCACGACACCGACCGCGACAAGCTGGCGAAACTGAAACCGGTGACGCCGGGCGGCACCGTGACCTATGCCGGCCAGACCCATCCCGCCGACGGCAACGCCGCCATCGTGGTGGCGACGCGCGAGCGCGCGGCGGAATTGTCGCGCGACAAGGACATCCGCATCGAAGTGCTCGGCATCGGCCAGGCGCGCGCGGCGGAAAAGATGATGCCGCTGGCGCCGGTGCCGGCGACCAAGGCGGCGCTCGCCGACGCCGACGTCGCGATCGGCAAGATCGACGCGGTGAAGTCGCATAATCCGTTCATCGTGAACGACATCGTGTTCGCCAGGGAAACCGGCTACGACGTCGACAAGATCAACAATTACGGCTGTTCCCTGGTATGGGGCCATCCGCACGCCCCGACCGCGACGCGCGGCATCATCGAGCTGATCGAGGAACTCGTGGTGCGTGGCGGCGGCTACGGCCTGTTCCAGGGCTGCGCCGCCGGCGATTTCGGCATGGCTACTGTGTTGCGCGTCACGGACGCGCGGAAGCACTAACGCTGCACGTGGCCCATCGCGGCTTCGGGATAGCGTGATCCCGCGGCGGCGCCGGGCGGGATCGCGGCGCCGATTTTCGTGACGTCGTCCGGCGTCAGCTTCACCGACAGCGCGCCGAGATTTTCGTCGAGCCGCGCGCTGCGCTTGGTGCCGGGGATCGGTACCACGTCATCGCCTTGCGCCAGCAGCCACGCCAGCACGAGCTGGCCGGTGGTGCAGCCTTTCGCTTTCGCCATCGCCTCGATCTTGTCGACCAGCGCGCGGTTGGTTGCGAAATTCTGGTCGGAATAGCGCGGCATCATGCGCGCGGGCGCGTCGGCGACATTCTTCACCGCGTCGGTGAGGAAGCCGCGGCCCAAAGGCGAGTACGCCACGAAGCCGATGCCGAGCTCGCGCGTCACGCGCCGAGTCGCTTCGGCCTCGACGCGATAAAGCAGGGAATACTCCGTCTGCACCGCCGCGATGGGATGAACCTTGTGCGCCCGACGGATCGTGTCGGGCGCGGCCTCGCTCAAGCCGAGATGACGCACCTTGCCTTGTTGCACCAGCTTCGCCATCGCGCCGACCGTGTCCTCGATCGGCGTCGCGGGATCGACGCGGTGCTGGTAGTAGAGGTCGATGTGATCGACGCCGAGCCGTTTGAGGCTCGCCTCGCACGCGCTCTGCACATAGGCGGGCGTGCCATCGACCGCGAAGGCATTGGCGCTGCGTTTCTGACCGAACTTGGTGGCGAGGATCGCCTCGCCGCGCCGCCCCGCGATAGCGCGCGCGACCAGTTCCTCGTTGTGGCCGTTGCCGTAGACGTCGGCGGTGTCGAGAAAACTCTCGCCGCGGTCGAGCGCGTGGCGGATCACCGCGATCGACGTCTCGTCGTCGGACTGGCCGTAAATGCCCGACATCGACATGCAGCCGAGCCCCAACGCCGGCACCGTCAACCCGCCCAATTTACGCTGTTCCAACGCGGCCATTCGTTCGCTCCCTCGTGTGTTGCGCCGACAATGTAGCGTGACGGCGCGGCAAAAACCTCCCCTTGGTTCTTGTTGGCGCTGCGGTTTTGGCCCTGCCTCTCTTGGCCGGATGACATCCGGTAAATTTCCGGCAAGTACCAGGGATAACGGGAGCGAAAACCGGGTCAGGCGGCGAGGCTGGGCGGTTCGGGCGGGTCAGGCCGCTTCGGCCGCGGAGGGCGGCGTGGTGACGATGTGCTCGGGCGGCAGGAGGATGGTCACTTCGGTGCCCTTGCCCGGAACGCTCCGCATGCGGAGCGCGCCGCGATGCAACTCGACAATCGCCTTGGCCAGCGGCAGGCCGAGGCCAGTGCCCGGGAAGCGCCGCGCAAGATGGGAATCCACCTGGCCGAAAGCGGTGAGCGCGACCTTGACCTCGTCTTCGCTCATGCCGATGCCGGTGTCGGCGACCGTCACCGATATGCCGCCATCGACCGCCCGGCAGGCCAGGATTGTCACCGAGCCCCCCGGCGGCGTGAATTTCACCGCGTTGGACAAGAGATTGAGTAGGACCTGGCTCAACAATCGCTCGTTGCCGATCACCGCCGGTAGCGGATCGACCTCCACGTCGAGGTTGACCTGCGCGCTTTCGGCTTGCGGCTGGATCATGCGCACCGCGCCGCCGATAAGATTGGCGAGATCGAGTGTCTCGATATTGTCGAGCGTCGCCTTGCCGGCCTCGAACTTCGAGAAGTCGAGAATGTCGTTGATGATGTGCAGCAGATGCTGGCCGCTGGCGGCGATGTCGTCGAGATAGTCGCGATAGCGGGCGTTATCGAGCGGGCCGAAAGCCTCGGAACGGATCAGGTCGGCGAAGCCGATGATCGCGTTGAGCGGGGTGCGCAGCTCGTGACTGGTGTTGGCGAGGAAGGTGGTCTTGCTGCGCATCGCCTGGTTGGCTTCGTCGAGCGCCGCAGTGAGGCGTGCCTCGGCCCGGCCGCGGGTCTTCACCTCCGCCTCGAGCTCGCGTTGCTGGGTGTTGGCGACCGCGACGAAATTGAGGGTCATGGCGCAGACGAAGACAACGAGGCAGAAATCCGACACCTCGGCCAATTCGGCGAGGACGTTCGCCGGCAGCGGCGAGGGATCGGGAATCCCCAGAAAAGACAGAACATAGACGCTGGCGAATTCGGCGGCGACGCAGATCAGGAACGGATTCCGCAGGTTGCGGCGGTTGCCGAAATAGAAACAGCCGCTCATCACCACCGCGACGAACCAGGGTATGAACGGCGAATCCAGGCCGCCGAAAACGCCAACCAGGAATAGAACGGCGATACCGAACAGCTGCGCCGATACGAATGACAGAGCCTCGAACCGGTCCCACAGCTTCATCGCGACCGGTAGCAGCAAGAAGCTCAGACCCGCGATCGCCGCCGCGTCGTACCACAGCGGCGGATTCGGATCGCGCACGAAAAGGTAGGCAAGCATGACAAACCCGAGCGACGGGCCGAGCAAATTGGCCCAAACGAAGCATAGCGCGCGCCGCCGCAAATCGCGGTTTCCGCGCAGCCGTTCCGTCAGGAACCAATCCTGGATGCTGACAAAGGTCGAAAGCATCCGGCGATCCTCACTTGCCATTCGTTAAGGAATCGTGGCCGATCCGGGGCCTTGGCGTTCCAGTCACGCGGTTGTTATCCAAAGCGATTGGTGAACTCGACAGGGAAGGCGCATATAATGATCAGGCCGCTTCGTGCGGCGGAATTCGAGGTCGCCATGCGCTTTGCTCTATTGATCGTCGGCTTGTTCGCACTCGCCGCTTGCACGCAACCGGTGCAAACCGCCCAGAACGCCAATTCCCAAAGCGACCTCAAGCGGTTCGTCGAACCGACGGGCGGGGCCGCCTATCCGGAAAGCTATATGTACTTCTACGAGCAAGGCGCCAATCCGGGCGCAATAGGCGGGCCGCGCTTCTTCCCGAAATAGGTCGCTCGCTAGGCGAGCAACCGCTCGATGCGGCGCAAGCGATCGGCCGGATCGATCGCCGCCGCCGACAGGATTTCGAGGCGCTGATCCTCGAAGACGTGGATTTTGCCGCGGCGGCTGCGGCGCCAATTCATCACCGCCTTGTCGCGTCCCGCGAGCAGCTCGACGATATCCGGGCGATAAAAACGTAATAGCGCGCAAAGCCAACGATTGAGCGGCCAGGATGGACGCGCCAGCTCGATGGAAAACCGGTCGAGCATCGCCGCGACGTCGGCGGCCGCGTACCAGGTTTCGCCGGTGACCCAGCGGTTGGTGGTAAACAGCTTGACCGGCTCGCCCGTATGGTCGAGCGAAATCGCCACGATGTGGCTGAACTTGTCGTTGCCGTCGCCCTGGTTGGGCTGCGGCGCGGCCTCCGAGGGTGAGTGGATCGGCTGCGATGGCGCGTCCGCGACCGCAAGCTCCGGCATCACCAGGGGGCGCGTCCCCGGCGCCATGCCACGCGGCCGCATGAAAGTATGAAAATGCCCGTGCTCGCCGTCTCGCCGCGCCGTCTCGCCGGCGTGGCGGTGGAAGAAATATTGCGCGTGAGTAGCGCCGTCATAGACATCGCCGCTCGGATAGTGCGTCCAGTCGGCCGGCTCGCCGCCTCTCGCGGCGCCGAGCACCAGGCCGAGAATGCTGTCGCCCGACTTCGCGAGGATGCGCGTCCAGTCGAACAGTTCACGCCCGGCCTGCTGCATCGCCGTCAGTTCGGCCAGGCTCGACGCTTCCAACTTCATCGAACTAACGTGCGGTTTGCAGGGTCCAGGTCAAGGTGTCACGCGTCGCGTCGTGCAGCGCCTGGTCGAACGCGACAACCACCGACGACACGTCGTTGGCGCCGGGCCGCGCCGAGGCCGTCACCGTGTTGGTGCCCGCTACCGCGCGGTCCTCGACATGGACTAGGATCAGGCCGAATTCGATTCGTATCGTCGGAAGCTCGGCTTTGCCTTCATAGTCGGCCTCGAACCGCCGCACGTCGACGCGCAGCTCATAATCGCCGCGGATCGCAAGCGTATTGCGCGACACCGCCTTGACCCTGCCGGAACGCTGAAGCGATTCCACCAGCAACGCCTGGATCATGGCGGGTGCCGGATCGGTCCACGCCGAGTCCGCATAATAATTGAAGCTGAGTTGGTTGCGTCGCAACGCAATGCGCCTTGTGTCGAGCGCGTCGGTTGCGCTCGGCTTGTCGATCAGAATCTCAAGGTTGAGACGCGGCCCACCGGGCAGGTTGTTGAGCGCCGTCAAAGTATAGAGCGCGGTCGGCGGCCCGCCGCCACCCAAGAGGCTGCTGCAACCCGCCGGCGCGAGCGCCAGCGCGGCCACGATCATCCGGCGTGTCATGCGCGTCATTTCGGCTTGTATCCCTCGTTATGGTCGCCGAACAGGAACTTACCCGGGTCGCGTTCCAACTCGTCGACGACTCGGCTGACCTTGATGACGAAGGCGTTGAAGTTGCCGATGAGCTGCTCGAGCTGCTTTTCGCCGCGTTGCGAGAAATCGCGCAAACCCGGCCGCATGTCGTTGACGGTGCCGTCGACATTGCCGATCAGCTTGTCGGCATGTCCGACCAACTTGTCGACATGGCCGACGGCCGCGTCGGCGTGATCCACCACGCCGCCCGCCTTTTGCACCACTTGGTCGGCGGACTTCGCCAGTGCGTCGATCTGTTTGGTCGCGTCGGCGGTGTTCGACAGAATTTGCTCGATGTCGCCGCTATGCGCCGCGACCGCCGCCGTCACCTTGCGGATGTTCTCGACGGTCTCGTCGATCGACGCTCGGTTCTTGCCGCCGAGGATGTCATGAAGCTGGTCCTCGATGCCGAGCAGCTTTTCCATCACTTCCGGCGCCTTGTCGAACAGGCTCTGCAAGCCCCCGGTCCGCGACGCGATCAGCGGTCCGGGCGGCTGGTACTGGTTGGTGAAGCGCGGGGACTTGGTGGTGCCGCCGCTGATCTCGACATAGGAGCCGCCGGTCAGGCCTTGCGAGGCCAGCGACGCGACCGCGTCCTGGCGGATGACCGTGCCGGGATCGAGCGCGACGACAACGGTGATATGGCCAGGATTATCCTTGTCGATGGCGATGTCGGAAACTTTACCGACCGGGACGCCGTTGTAGCGCACGGTGGAATCCTTGGTCAGGCCGGACACCGAGCCGGCGAAGCTCATATGAAAATACGCGACCTTGACGTCGAACTGGCTGCCGATGATCCACAACAGGACGCCTGCCGCGCTCAACAGCAAAACCACCACGAACGCGCCCACAGCGACGTAATTGGCGCGAGTTTCCATCTGCCCTGTTGCCCCCCGTTATCGCGCTTATGCGACTTTGCCGTCGAGCGCGGCGCGGCCACGCGGCCCGTGGAAGTAAGATTGCAGCCACGGGTGCGGATCGCGCATTAATTCCTCTATAGTGCCAATTTTCAGCCGCTTGTCGATAAGCACGGCAATGCGGTCGCAGATCGCCACCAGCGAATCCAAGTCGTGCGTCACCATGAACACGGTCAAACCGAGGCTGCTCTTGAGATCGCCGATCAAGTGGTCGAAATCCCCCGCCGAGATCGGGTCGAGACCGGCAGTCGGTTCGTCGAGGAATAGCAGCGCCGGATCGAGCGCGAGCGCTCGCGCCAGCCCCGCGCGTTTGCGCATGCCGCCGGACAATTCCGAGGGGTGAAGGCTCGCGGTTTCCGGCGCCAACCCGACCAGCGACAATTTGAGCTGCGCGATCTCGACGAGCAGATGGTGAGGCAGGTCGAATTGCTCCTTGAGCGGCACGTCGATGTTCTCGGCGACCGTCAGTGAACTGAATAACGCGCCGTCCTGAAACAGCACCCCCCATCGCGCCTCAAGCTTGTGCCTTTCGCGATCGTTGAGCCGCGCCATCTGTTCGCCGAACACTTCGATCGTACCCGCCGCCGGCGTCATCAGCCCGACGATGGTGCGCAGCAGCACTGATTTGCCGGCGCCCGATCCGCCGACCACCCCCAGGACCTCGCCACGACGCAAATCGAGATCGATGCCGTCATGGATGGTGCGGCCCCCGATCTTGGTCACCAAGCCGCGCACGCGAACCAGCAGCCCATCGTCATGGCCGTCGGCGTGGCCGTTCGCCTGCCGCGCGTCAGACATGGAGCTTGGCGAACAGGATTGAGAAGCCGGCGTCGAGCACTAGGATCAGGAAGATCGACCGCACCACGGATGCGGTGGTGTGATGGCCGACGCTCTCGGCGCTGCGCTCGACTTCGAGGCCGCCATGACAGCCGACCATGGCAATGACGAAGGCGAAGAACGGCGCCTTGATCACGCCGAGCCAGAAGGTGAGCGGATTGAGCGCGCCGTGCAGTTGGTCGAGAAACACCGGCGGCGTGATGTCGAGTGCCAGCCAGCACATCAGCCCGCCGCCGGCGATGCCGACGAAATCGGCGAAGAATGTGAGAAGCGGCAGCGAAATCAGGAGGCCGATCAGGCGCGGCATGACCAGGACCTCGACGGGATCAAGGCCGAGCACCTGCATCGCGTCGACTTCCTCGTTGACCCGCATCGCGCCGATTTCGGCGGTAAAGGCGCTGCCGGAGCGGCCGGCGACGATGATAGCGGTGATGAGACAGCCGAGCTCGCGCAGCACGCTGACGGCGAGCAAGTTGACGGTGAAGATCTGGGCGCCGAACTGGGCCAGCTGGTCGGCGCCCTGGTAGGCGATCACGACGCCGATCAAGAAGGCGAGCATGCCGACGATCGGCAGCGCGGCCCAGCCGTTGCGCTGCAATTGCGACAGCAACGCCACCGGCCGCGCGTGCGACGGATGAACCACGAGCCGGCCGGCCGTCACCAGAATCCGACCGAAGAATGCCAGCAATTCGGTGGCGTTCGCGAGGATGCGGAACACCTGTTCGCCGAGATGATCCAGCCACTCGCCGACATGGAAATGCCGGTGGCGGCGGCGCGGATGGTGCGGCCTCGCCTCCACCGCTTTCTCGACATGCTCGAGGAGTGTGGCGAAGCCGTCCGGCACGTTCTCGAGCGAGGCGTCGATCGACCGCGCCGTGCGCAGCAAGAGGAACGCGCCGACCGTGTCGAGGGAGTCGATTCCGCCCAGGTCGATCCGAATCTGACCGGGCCGCGATTTGGCGAGGTCGGCCAGTTCGCGATCCAGCGCCGCGGCGGATTCGACCTGCCAATTGCCGCGCGCCGCCAGCATCACGCTGCCGGACGCTTCGTGCCGCTCAAAGAAGGCTCCACTCTCGGCCATGGCACCAGTCTAGCGATTCGTGCAAATCCGACAATCCGTCCCGGCGAAGCCGTGTTTGGCCCTTTGCCGGGTCGCAAGATCGGCTAGAGTGCGGCCGAAAGGACCGTGATGGACTTAAAAAAACATATTCGCGGCGTGCCCGATTTTCCCCGGCCGGGCATCTTATTTTACGACATTTCGACGCTGCTGGCGCATGCCGAAGCCTGGAAGGCGACGGTCGAATTCCTGACCGACGCGCTGAGGCCATACCGGCCTGAGTTGCTCGTCGGCATCGAATCCCGCGGCTTCCTGGTGTCCGCGCCGCTGGCGTATTGCCTCGGCTGCGGCTTCGTCATGGTGCGGAAGAAAGGCAAGCTGCCGGGTCAGATCATCCCGCATACCTACGACCTCGAATACGGCACCGACACGATCGAGATCCAGGCCGACGCCGTGAAACCCGGCCAGCGCGTCGTCATCGTCGACGATCTGCTCGCCACCGGCGGCACCTTGTCGGCGGCGATCCGGCTGGTGCGCCTGGTTGGCGGCGAGGTAGCGGCCGCCGCATGCATCATCGAACTCGCCTTCCTCAACGGACAGAAGCAGCTCGATGTGCCGTTCACCTCGGTCGTCAGTTACGACAGTTAAAGGCCGAGCACGTCCTTCATGCCGTAGAGGCCGGGTTTGCGGCCGGACTGGCCGAGCCACAGCGCTGCCGTGATCGCGCCCTTGGCGAAGATCTGGCGCGACGCGGCGCGGTGCGTGAATTCGAGCCGCTCGCCCGCGCCGGCGAAGATCACGGTGTGATCGCCCGCGACGTCGCCGCCGCGCAGTGCCGCGAAACCAATATGGCCTTCCGTGCGCGCGCCCGTCACGCCGTCGCGGCCCCGCGCGCTGTTCTTGCCGAGATCGATCTTGCGGCCGGCCGCCGCCGCCTGGCCCAGCGCCAGCGCGGTGCCGGAGGGTGCGTCGACCTTGTGCTTGTGGTGCATCTCGACAATCTCGATGTCCCAATCCGGGCCGAGCCGCCGTGCCGCGTCCTCGACCATCGCCAGCATCAAGGTGACGCCGAGACTGGTATTGGGGGGCCACACGATGGGGACGAGCTTCGCCGCGTCGCGCACGGCCTTGCCTTGCTCGGCGTTGAGACCCGTGGTGCCGAGCAACAGCGGCTTTTTCGTCCGGGCGGCGAGGCGGGCCGAGAGCACGCCGGCCTCGGGGCTCGAAAAGTCGATCACCACGTCGGACGCGGCGAACAAGGCGGCGGGATCGTCGCCGGCTGTGACGCCGATGGCGCCGATATTCGCCAGCTCGCCCAGGTCGCGGCCGAGCGCCGGGTTGCCCGTCGCCTCGAGGCCCGCGACCACGCGGCAGCCAGCGGTCGCGTGCGCCTCCGCGATCAACATCCGTCCCATGCGTCCGGCGCAGCCGGTGATGCCGATGCCCAAATCCGCCACGATGTCCTCGTCCCGTCCTTTGCGTCGCACGCCGAATCGCCCTAA
>JANWJX010000014.1 GCA_025451725.1 Allostellaceae bacterium | reverse complement strand
TTGCGCCGGTCTGAAAAAGACCATCAACGTAAAATACTTGAAATTTACCGCTAAGCGCGTTATATAAAGGCAGGGCAGGGTCAGGCCGGGGTAAAATCCGACGCGTAGAAATTTTTTGCAAAACGAACCCAATTTTCGGCGGAAATCAGCCATTTATCACTGAAAACAGCCCCAAAACGAAGCCAATTCGAACCCAATACGAAGCCAAACTGAGCCGAAAACGAAGCCGATTGTGACGTAGAGTGAGCCGCGTTCACGCAAGGGAGGAGGAGCCATGCCGACGGTCCCGACCCAGGTCATTCCGTATCTCTATGTCGCCGACGTGCCGAAGGAAGTGGACTGGCTCGTCCGCGTCTTCGGCTTCGAGAAGATCGCGGTGATCCCGACCGGCAACGGCCGCCATCACGGCGAGGTGCGCTACGGCGCCGGCGTGGTGATGATGGGGACCGCCGCCGATCAGTTCGAGAGCAAGTCACCGAACCAGGCGAAGGCGCATACCGGCGGCGTGTTCGTCTATCTCGACGATGTCGATGCGCATTACGCGCGCGCCAAGTCCGCGGGCGCCGAGATCGTGCAGGAGATCGCCGATCAGAATTACGGCCGTACTTACTGGGCGCGCTGTCCCGAAGGCCACGACTGGTTCTTCACGAAGCCGCCGGGTTGAGCCGCGCCATGAGCAAGCCGTTTGCGCTCGGCAAGAACTTCATCCACCTCGCAGACGCCGGCGGTGCTACGCCGGTTCCGGTGGGCCCGGATTTCTGGGAGCGCATCGCGCAGCGGCGCGACCTGCACGAGGGACGGCTGCTGACCTTTTTCCATCTCGGGCCGGGCAACATGCATTGGGAAATGCATCCGGCGGGCGACGAAATTCTGATTATGGTCTCGGGCAAGACCGCGATCGTACTGGAGGAAGGCAAGAAACAGCGCCGGGTGGAGCTGAACGCGGGCAAGGCGCTGATTGTCCCGCGCGGCGTGTGGCACGCATTCGAGGTCTCGGAACCCGGCGACCTGTTGGCGATTACTCCCGGCCAGGGCACCGAAGTTCGCGCCGATTGACGGATTCCGCGACCCTTTCTATGTTCCCGACATGGTCACGGTTCGCGGATTTGCTCGGCGAATTAGCGGCCCGGTCCTCGCGTGAGGATCGGGACAGCGTCCGCTTTCGCTTCTTCCCTCTTTTTACCGAGCTGAATCATGGCCAAGGATTATCGCGACACCGTTTTTCTGCCCAATACCGACTTCCCGATGAAGGCGGCTCTGCCGGAGCGCGAGCCGAAATTGCTCGAGCGCTGGCGCGCGATGAAATTGTGGGAAAAGCAGCGCGCACGCTCCAAAGGGCGGCCGAAATTCATCCTGCATGACGGTCCGCCTTACGCCAACGGCGGCATTCATCTTGGCACCGCGCTCAACAAGATCCTCAAGGACATCGTCAACCGCACCCAACAGATGCTGGGGAAGGACGCGGTCTATGTTCCGGGCTGGGACTGCCACGGCCTGCCGATCGAGTGGAAAATCGAAGAAGAGTACCGCGACAAGAAGCGCAAGAAAGACGATGTGCCGGTGCTGGAGTTCCGCCAGGAATGCCGCGCCTTCGCCCAGCATTGGGTGAACGTGCAGAGCGAGGAGTTCCAGCGGCTCGGCGTGCTCGGCGACTGGGGCCACCCATACACCACCATGACCAATCACGCCGAGGCGCAGATCCTGCGCGAGATCGGCAAGTTCGTGATGAATGGCGGCCTTTATCGCGGCGCGCGGCCGATCATGTGGTCGGTGGTGGAGCAGACCGCGCTCGCCGAAGCCGAAGTCGAATATCACGACCATGTCTCGACGACGGTGTGGGTGAAGTTCCCGGTGGCGCACGCCGCGAAGCCCGAGCTCAAGGGCGCGTCGATCGTGATCTGGACGACGACACCGTGGACGCTACCCGGCAACCGCGCCATCGCCTACGGCGCGGAGATGGACTACGTGCTGGTCGAGATCACGCATGCGCCCGAGGGCGGCCTCGTCAAAATCGGCGACCGCATCGTGGTGTCGCTGAAGCGCTGGCCGGCGCTGGAACAGGAATTGAAGATCGGCGGCATGGTCCACGCCTCGGTGATCGGCCGCGATCTTGCCGGCACCGTCGCGCGCCACCCGCTCCACGGCAACGGCTACGATTTCGACGTGCCGTTGCTCGCGGGCGATTTCGTCACCGACGAGGACGGCACCGGCTTTGTCCATATCGCGCCGGGCCACGGCGCTGACGACTTCGTGCTCGGCCGCAAGCACAATATCCCAGTGCCCGACACCGTCGCGGCGGATGGCTCGTTTCTGTCGCACGTCCCGCTATTCGCGAGCAAGCGCGTGTTCCGGCCCAACGGTAAGGAAGGTGACGCCAACGGGGCAGTGATCGCGGCGCTGACGGAGGCCGGCGCGCTCTTGGGGCAGGGCAAGCTGACCCATTCCTATCCGCATTCGTGGCGTTCCAAGGCGCCGCTGATCTTCCGCACCACGCCGCAATGGTTCATCTCGATGGAGACCAACCATCTGCGCGACGTCGCGCTCAAGGCCATCGACGCGACGCAATTCTTTCCGCCGCAGGGCCGCAACCGTATCCGCTCGATGATCGAGACGCGCCCCGATTGGTGCATCTCGCGCCAGCGCGCCTGGGGCGTGCCGATCGCGGTGTTCGTCGACAAGGTGACGGGCGAGGTGCTGCGCGACCAGGACGTGATCGACCGCATCGCGGCGGCGTTCGAGACAGGCGGCGCCGACCGTTGGTACGACACCCCGGCAAGCGAGTTCCTCGGCCCCGACCGCGATCCGGCGCGCTTCGAGCAGGTCATGGACATCGTCGATGTCTGGTTCGAAAGCGGCTCGACCCACGGTTTCGTGCTGGAAGAACGGCCCGAGCTCCGCTGGCCAGCAGACCTTTATCTCGAAGGCTCGGACCAGCATCGCGGCTGGTTCCATTCCTCGCTGCTCGAAAGCTGCGGCACGCGCGGCCGCGCGCCGTTCGACCAGGTGCTCACTCACGGCTTCGTGCTCGACGAGCAGGGCCGCAAAATGTCGAAGTCGCTCGGCAACATGGTGGTGCCGCAGGAAGTCGCGGCCCAAAACGGCGCCGAGATTTTGCGCCTGTGGGTGGTGAACTCGGATTTCACCGCCGACCTCAATCTCGGGCCCGAGATTCTGAAGCGCAACATTGACGCTTATCGCCGCTTCCGCAACACGCTGCGATATTTGTTGGGCGCGCTCGGCGGATTTTCCGAGAAGGAGCGCATCGCGCCCGACGCAATGCCGGAGCTGGAACGCTGGGTGCTGCATCGCCTGACCGAGATCGACGCGGAGGTGCGCGACGCCGCGGGGCGGTACGATTTCCACGCCATGTTCACGGCGCTACATAATTTCTGCGCGGTCGATCTGTCGGCGTTTTATTTCGACGTGCGCAAGGATGCGCTTTATTGCGACGCACCGTCCTCGCCGCGCCGCCGCGCCGTGCGAACCGTGCTCGACATCGTATTCGACCGGCTGGTGCGCTGGCTGGCGCCGATCCTCTGCTTCACGGCGGAGGAAGCGTGGCTCACCCGCCACGGCGACGGGCCGGAGACCAGCGTGCATCTCGAAACGTATGCCGAGGTGCCGGCCTCATGGCGCGACGACGCGCTGGACGAAAAATATGCGAAGCTGCGCGACCTGCGCCGCGTCGTAACCGGCGCGCTTGAAAAGGAACGTGCGGAAAAACGCATCGGCTCCAGCCTTCAGGCAGCCGTGACGATCCATGTCGGCGGCGATTTTGATATCGGCAAAGTCGATCTCGCCGAGCTGTGCATCGTCTCCGAAGCGAACCTGTCGTCGACGCCGGCGCCCGCAGACGCCTTCACCCTCCCGGATGTCTCCGGTATCGCCGTGACGGTATCGGCCGCGCCGGGCGAGAAATGTCTGCGCTGCTGGCGCGTGCTGCCCGAGGTCGGCAAGCACGCAGAGCATGCGGATTTATGCGATCGCTGCGCCAACGCGGTGGAGACCGCCGCCTGATGTTTGTGCGAGGCGTGGTCATCGCGATTCTGGTCGCCATCGCAGATCAGCTCGCCAAATGGGGCATCGTCGATTATTTCACGGCCCATCCCGACGCGGCGCGACATGTCATCGTCACCGGGTTCTTCAACCTGGTGTTGACCCTCAACCGCGGGATCAGCTTCGGCATGTTCAACGATCCGCGTACTGGCGAGATCGTGTTCGTGGCGGTGGCGCTCGCCATCGTGGTGGGGCTGCTGATCTGGCTGCGGCGCGTTAACAATTGGCTGGTCGCCGCCGCCATCGGCTTCATTGTCGGGGGCGCAGCTGGAAACGCCCTGGATCGGGTGGCCCGCGGCGCGGTTGTCGATTTTCTCGACTTTCATCTCGGACAGTGGCATCCCTTTGCCTTCAATCTGGCCGACGCCGCGATCAGCGTGGGCGTCGCGCTGTTGATCCTCGACGGATTGCTGGGCGGGCGGGGCCGGGCTGCCGTCATCGAGGGGCGAAGGGAGTAGAGAGTTCCATGCGTGGGACAGTGTTGTTGATTTCCGCTTGCGTGGCGGTGCCGCTGGCCCTGTCGGGGTGCAGCGACGTCAAGCACGCCTTCGGTCTGGAGAAGACCATCCCCAACGAGTTCGACGTGGTGTCGAACGCACCGTTGGCGATTCCGCCAGACTTCAACCTGCGGCCGCCGCGTCCGGGCGCGGCGCCGACACAGGGCCAGAACCCAACCGTTCAGGCAAAGGAAACCATTTTCCGCGCCGGCGGCGACAAAGCCGGCTTCGAAACGCCGGATAACAAGTTCAGCGCAGGCGAGGAAGACATCTTGCGTGCGGCCGGCGCCCAGAATGCCGAGGGCGACATTCGCTCGGTGGTGAATCAGGAGGCGGCGGAAGCGCAGCCCTTCAACCAGAACTTCGTCGACCGCCTGCTCTATTATCGCCAGAACAAGGAAGCGAAGAAGGCGCTGCTCGACCCGGTGAAGGAAACTGCGCGGCTTGAGGACAAGAGCGCCGCCAAGACGGTGTCGACACAATTCTCCGCGCCGCCAACCGTGGAGCGGAAATCGGATTCGAGCTCCTTCCTCGACCGGATTTTCTAGCGCCGACCACATGCCTCGATGAGCGATGCGGTCGAATGCGTCGTGGTCGGGGCCGGTGTCGTGGGCCTTGCCGTTGCGCGTGCGCTGGCGCGCGCCGGACATGAAGTATTGATTCTCGAAGCGGCGCGCCAGTTCGGCACCGAGACCTCGTCGCGCAACAGCGAAGTCATCCACGCCGGGCTGCATTATCCCAACGGCAGTCTCAAGGCGCGCTTCTGCGTCAAGGGACGCGACATGCTCTATGCCTATTGCGCCGAGCATGGTGTGCCGTACAAGCGCCTCGGCAAGCTCACTGTGGCGTGCGACGAGCGCGAAGCGAAATCGCTCGAAGCCATCGTGAAAAAAGCCGAGGGCAACGGCGTCGACAATCTCGAATGGGTCAGCGGCGATGAGGCGCGGCGGATGGAGCCCGAGCTGCGTTGCGTCCGCGCGTTCCACTCGCCCTCGACCGGGATCATCGACAGTCACGCGCTGATGCTCGCCTATCTCGGCGATGCCGAGGCGGCGGGCGCGTCGCTCGCCTATCGCGCGCGGGTCGAGAGCGGGCGGGGTTCGCGCGACGGTTTCGCGCTCGAAGTCGGCGGCGACGAGAAAATGTCCCTCGACTGCAAGCTCCTCGTTAATTCGGCGGGGCTTTATGCACCTGCGGTCTCGCGCACCATCGCTGGGATTCCGCCGGCGACCATCCCGCGGGATTATTTCTGTCGCGGTGTCTATTTTACGCTGTCGGGCCGCGCGCCGTTCCAGCGCCTGGTCTATCCCGTGCCGGAACATGCCGGGCTGGGCGTGCATCTGACGCTCGACATGGGCGGGCAGGCGAAGTTCGGCCCCGACACGGAATGGATCGACAGCGTCGATTACACGGTCGATCCGCGCCGCGGCGACAAATTCTATGAAGCGATCCGCACCTATTGGCCCGGCCTCAAAGACGGCGCGCTTCAGCCCGGTTATGCCGGTATCCGCCCCAAGATCAGCGGCCCGACCGAGCCCGCCGCCGACTTCGTGGTGCAGGGGCCGGCGGACCACGGCCTCGCCGGGCTCGTCAACCTCTATGGCATTGAGTCGCCGGGATTAACTTCGTCCCTGGCGATCGCCGAACATGTTGTTTCGCTGGTTCAATAGTTTGGCGTCAAACATTGCGCGTGCCGCACCGGGCCGTTACTCTGACGCATATACGTCCAAGAAAAATGGGGAGGTTGCCATGAAGAAGCTGTTAGCCCTCGCCGGCGCGGCGGCTCTTGCCGTGCTGAGCGGAACCGCATTCGCCGCCGATGCGCCCGTGGTTCTGCGTTTCTCGCACTGGGTGCCGCCCAGCCATCCGCTTCAACCGACTTATGAGGCGTGGGCGAAATCGATCGCAGACGAGTCCCACGGCAGCATCACCATCAAGATTTTCCCGGCGCAGCAGCTCGGCAAGGCGTTCGACCATTATGACATGGCGCGCGACGGCATCGCCGACATCACCTATGTCAGCCCTGGCTATCAGCCCGGCCGCTTCCCGATTTTCGCGCTCGGCTCGGTGCCGTTCCTCGTGGCGAACGCCGAGGGCGGCTCGGCCGCGCTCGACGAGTGGTATCGCGCCTATGTCGGCAAGGAGATGGGCGACGTGCATTTCTGCCTCGCGCATTTCCATGACCCGGGCACGTTCCATTCCAACAAGAAGATCGTCGTGCCCGCCGACGTGAGGGGCCTGAAGATTCGCCCCGCCACCGGCACGATCGCGAACTTCATCACGCTGCTCGGCGGCACCACCGTCAACGCCGCGGCGCCCGAAGCGCGCGACGTGATCGCGCGCGGCGTCGCCGACGGCATTACCTTCCCGTGGCGCTCGATGATCCTGTTCGGCATCGACAAAGTGGTGAAGTACCACCTCGACATGCCCTTCTATGTCACGCCGTTCGTGCAGGTGATGAACAAGGCGAAATATGAATCGCTGTCGCCGACGCAGAAAAAAGTGATCGACGATCACTGCAATACCGCCTGGGCGGAGAAGATCGCGACGCCGTGGGCGCGGTGGGAACATTCGGGCCGCGACATGATCAAGGCCGAGCCCGGCCACGTCTTCACCGAGCCGACCGCCGCGCAGGTGGCGGAGTGGCGCAAGGCGGCGGAGCCGATCAAGGCGGCGTGGGCCACCGACGTGAAGAAAGCCGGCGGCGATCCCGACGCCATCTTCGCGGCGTTCGAGGCGGCGCTGAAGAAGCACGGCGCGGCCTATTGACCACGGTTGACTCGGCGTATTCGCGACGGCGCGGCGACCGCTTTATCCAGACGATAGAGTGGCTCGCCGCGATCTTCGTGGCGATTGTCACCATCGACACGTTCGTGTCGGTGCTGCTGCGCTATTTCTTCGCGTGGCAGATCCCCGACAGTTTCGATGTCGGAAGAATGCTGCTCGGCATCCTGATTTTCTGGGGCATTGCCGCGACGTCGTTCCGCGGCACGCACATCACGGTCGATCTGGTCTGGTCGATCGTCGGGCCGCGCTGGAAACGCTACATCGACGTGTTCGCCACCTTGGTGCTGCTGTTCGTCATCGCGGTTCATACGCTGACGCTGGTCGATAAGGTCGTCAGCACCTACCACGACAACGTCGAGACCTTCGATCTGCATCTACCGATCTGGCCGTTTTTCGCGGTGGCGTGGCTCGGCGATTTCGCGGCAGTGCTGCTGATCGCGGTGCGGACCTATCGCCTGATCTTCCATCCCGAGATGCTCACCGAATTCAAGAAACAGCCGGTGGAGTGATGCTGCCGCTGCATGAATATCGTGCGTGCTTCGAGACGGCTGCCTCGCAGCCTCTTCAGCATGAGGACCATTTTTAATGGCACGAAGAAAAATCCTCATCCTGAGGAGCGGTCCGCAGGACCGCGTCTCGAAGGGCGCACCGCGTTCAATCCGAAGCGCCCTTTCATGAGTCCCGATCTGGTGGCTGTCCTCGGCTTCGTTTCGCTGTTCGTGATGATGCTGTTGCGCGTGCCGGTCGGCATGGCGATGGGGCTCGTCGGCGTCACCGGGTTCGGCTATCTGGTCGGCACCGAGCCGGCGCTGAAAATGATCGGCCAGACCTCGATGCGGACCGTGACCGACTACACGTTCGGCATCATTCCGATGTTCCTGCTGATGGGTCAGTTCGCGTCGCGCTCGGGCATGAGCCGCGAGCTATTCCGCTCGGCCAATTCCTTCGTCGGGCACCGCCGCGGCGGGCTGGGCCTCGCCACGATCGCGGCGTGCGGCGGGTTCGCCGCGATCTCTGGCTCGTCGGTGGCGACGGCGGCGACGTTCTCGACCATCGCCTATCCCGAGATGCGGCGTTACGGCTATCCCCAATCCTTCTCGACCGGCGTGATCGCGGCGGGCGGCACGCTGGGCGCGATCCTGCCGCCCTCGACAGTGCTGACGGTTTACGCGCTCATCACCGAGCAGGATGTCGGCAAACTGTTCATCGCCGGCATCGTGCCGGGCATCCTCGCCGCGACCATGTACATGCTGACGATCTCGATCATCGGGATGGTCGCGCCGAACTATCTGCCGCGCGGCCCGCGCAGTTCCTGGCGCGAGCGGTTCCTTGCGCTCAAGGATGTGTGGGCGTCGCTGCTGCTGTTCGTGTTCGTGATCGGCGGGCTTTACGGCGGCCTGTTCATTCCGACCGAGGCGGCGGCGATGGGCGCGGCCGGCGCCTTCATCATCGCGATGGCGCGCCGGCGCCTCAGCCGCGACGACATCCTCCAGGCGCTGCTCGGCGCGACGCGCACCGCGGCGGCGGTATTCACGGTGCTGATCGGCGCCATCCTGTTCGGCTATTTTCTCACCGTCACGCAGACGCCGCAGAACGTCACGTTATTCCTCACCGGTCTCGGGCTCGGCCGTTACGGCGTGCTGGCGCTCATCATGGTGATGTATCTGGTGCTGGGCTGCCTCATGGACGCGCTTGGCATGATCATCCTGACCATCCCGATCATTTTCCCGGTGGTGACGGCGCTGGGCTTCGATCCGATCTGGTTCGGCATCATTATCGTGATGACGGTGGAGCTGGGCCTCATCCATCCGCCGGTCGGAATGAACGTGTTCGTGATCAAGAGCGTGATCGAAGAGGTTAAGATTTCGACCATTTTCAAAGGCGTGCTACCCTTCGTGGCGACCGATATTCTGCGCCTGATCATCTTGATCGCGTTTCCGATCCTGGCGGTCTATCTGCCGAGTCACATGCGGTAGGATTTGGAGAAAGACATGTCCGAACGCTCGTTCAAAAAGGAAGTGCAGTCGCTGCGTCTGGGCGAAGGCGAGGTGTTCCGCGGCGAGGGCATCCTTGCCGTCACCAAGGCGCTGCTGCAATCGGGCGTGTCCTATGTCGGCGGCTACCAGGGCGCGCCGGTGTCGCATCTCGTCGACGTGCTGGTGGACGCCGAGGACATCATGTCCGATCTCGGCGTGCATCTCGAAACCTGCACCAACGAGGCCTCGGCGGCGGCGATGCTCGGCGCCTCGATCTCCTATCCGTTGCGCGGCTGCGTCACCTGGAAGTCAATTGTCGGCACCAACGTCGCGGCGGACGGCCTCTCCAACCTGTCGTCGCCGGGCGTGAAGGGCGGTGCGCTGATCGTGATCGGCGAGGATTATGGCGAAGGCGCCAGCGTCATCCAGGAACGCTCGTATGCGTATGCGATGAAATCCTCGATGTGGCTGCTCGATCCGCGACCCGACCTGCCGACCATCGTCAATGCGGTGGAAAAGGGTTTCGAGCTGAGCGAGGCGAGCCACGCCCCGGTGATGCTGGAACTGCGCATCCGCGCCTGTCACGTCACCGGCGAGTTCGTCGCCAAGGACAACAAGCGCGGCGCGTTCTCAGGCCAGAACAAGCTCGACGGCCCGCCGAAATTCGACTTCAACCGCCTGTCGCACCCGCCCGTCACCTTCATCCAGGAACGGAACAAGGTCGAGGAGCGGCTGCCCGCGGCGCGCGCCTTTATCAAGGAGCACAAGCTCAACGAAATCTTCGACGGCGACATCGCCGATCTCGGCATCATCGTCCTGGGCGGGCTCTACAACAGCACGATGCGCGCGCTGGAGCGGTTCGGCCTCGCCGACGGCTACGGCAATTCCCGCATCCCGACCTATGTGCTTAACGTCGCCTATCCGCTGGTGCCGGACGAGCTGATCCTGTTCTGCGCCGGCAAGCGCGCGGTGCTGGTAGTCGAGGAAGGCTGGCCCGACTATGTCGAGCAGCAGGTCAATGTCGAGCTGCGGCGCGCCGATCTTCAGACCAAGGTATTCGGCAAAGGGCCGCTGCCGCAGGCCGGCGAGTACACATCGGATGTATTGATTGCGGGCGTCGCCGCGTTCTTGCGCGAGACGCGGCCCGCCGGTGTCGATGTTGACGCGGTCGATGCGCGCGCCGGCTCGTTGCTCGCCCGCAAGCGCGTGGCTGCGCAACAGGTCGGCGATTTGCCGGTGCGGTTTCCGACCTTCTGCACCGGCTGCCCCGAGCGGCCGGTGTTCAGCGCCATCAAGCTGATGCAGCGCGAGCTCGGCCCGACCCACATTTCGACCGATATCGGCTGTCACGCGCTGGCGATTTTTCAGCCCTTCAATCTCGGCAATTCGATCCTCGGCTACGGCATGAGTCTCGCCAGCGCCGCGGCGGTCGGGCCGAACATGGCGAAGCGCCCCATCGCGGTGATGGGCGACGGCGGCTTCTGGCATAACGGCGTCATCACCGGCGTCGCCAGCAATTTGTTCAACAAGGGCGACGGCATCCTCGTCGTGATGGCCAACGGCTACACCTCGGCGACCGGCCTGCAATACATGCCGTCGAGCAAATCCGCGCGCGACGGCAGCGCCACCGGCATGTCGATCGAAACCACGCTCAAATCGATGGGCGTCAAATGGATGCGCAAGGTGCGCACCTACAGCGTCGGCACCATGGTCGACACGCTGAAGGAGGCGATGAAGACCGCGCAAACCGGCCTCAAGGTCATCATCGCCGACGGCGAATGCATGCTGGCGCGCCAGCGCCGCGTCCGCGTCGAAGAGGCCGAGAAATTGTCGCGCGGCGAGCGCGTCGCCAAGGCGCGCTACGGCATCGACGATGCGATCTGCACCGGCGACCATTCCTGCATCCGGCTCTCGGGCTGCCCGTCGCTGACGGTGAAGCCGAATCCCGATCCGCTGCGCCGCGACCCGGTAGCTAACGTCAATCAGGGCTGCGTCGGCTGCGGCCTGTGCGGCGAGGTCGCGCATGCCGCCGTGCTGTGCCCGTCCTTCTATAAGGCCGAGATCGTGCGCAACCCGAGCCCACGCGACATCGCGCTGGCGCGCTGGCGCAAGCGCATCATCGGCTGGCTCGGCGGCGCGACCATCGAAGTCGAGCCGGCGCTGGAGCCCGCCGAGTGACGGTGCCGCTCAAAATCCTGATCGCGGCGCTGGGCGGCGAGGGCGGCGCGGTGCTGACCAACTGGATCGTTGCCGCCGCGGACAGTCTAGGCTTTCCGGTGCAAAGCACGTCGATCCCCGGCGTCGCGCAGCGCACCGGCGCCACCACTTATTACATCGAAATCCTGCCCGAGAAGCTTCCCGGCACGGCGAAGCGCCCGGTGATGGCGCTGGTGCCCGGCATCGGCGACGTCGATCTGGTCGTGACCAGCGAACTCCTCGAGGCGGGCCGCGCCATTGGCGGCGGCTTCGTCACGCCCGACCGCACCATGACCATCGCCTCGACCCATCGCATCTACGCGATGGCGGAAAAAATCGAGATGGGCGACGGAAGGCTCGACCCCGACAAGCTGCTCAACGCCATCGCCGAGAACAGCCAGTCCGTGTTGCTGTTCGACATGGACGACATCGCGCAGCGCAATGGTGCGATGATCAACGCCGTGATGCTCGGCGCCGTCGCCGGCTCGGGCCGGCTCCCGATTTCCGAAAGCGCGCTGACCGCCGCCATCGAGGCCGAGGGCAAAGCCGCCGAGGCCAATCTCAAGGGTTTCCGCGCCGGTCTCGACGCAGCGCGCGCGACCCAGGAACAGGCGAAGGCCGCGATGGACGCGCAGGCGCGCGGGCAGATCGCCTATTTCCCGGCGCCCGACGAATTCGCCGCTTTTCCCGACGCGACGCGGCAGATTATCGCCGAGGGCATGAAGCGCCTCACCGCGTACCAGAACGCGGCTTATGCGCGGCGCTACGTCGAGCGGCTCAAGCCGATCGCCGCGGCGGACAAGAGCAGCGGTGCCGACGGGAAGCTCCTCGCCGAGACCGCGCGGCATCTCGCGCTCCGCATGTCGTTCGAGGACGTAATCCGCGTCGCTGAGGCGAAGCTCGATCCCGCGCGCATGAAGCGCATCGCGCAGGAAGTCGGCGCCAAGCCCGGCGAGCCGGTCGCGGTGACCGATTTCTTCAAGCCCGGCATCGAGGAGCTGGCGTCGATCCTGCCGTCTTTCCTGGCGCGTCCGATCCTCGCCTGGGCGACGCGGCGTGGCTGGCTAGGCAAGGTCTATTGGGGCATGTCGGTACAGAGCACGTCAGTGTCCGGCTATCTCAAGCTGCGCCTGCTCGCGAGTTTCAAGCGACTGCGGCCATGGAGCTACAAGTTCGGTGAGGAACAGGTCGCAATCGACGCCTGGCTCGGCCTTGTCGCGCGCGCCGCTGGGCGTTCGCCCGACCTGGCGCTCGAAGTCGCCGATTGCGCGCGGCTCATCAAGGGCTACGGCGACACCCTGAAACGCGGGCAGGGCAATTACCGCGCCATCGTCACGCGCGTGATTGAGCCGGCGCTGGCATCCAACTGGCCGCCGCAACACGCCGCCGATGCGGTCGCCAGCGCCCGCGCCGCCGCCCTGGCCGACCCCGAGGGCGAAAGCCTCGCCCGCACCATCGGCGAGATCGAGACCCGCGGCCGCCTCGAAATGGCGGCGGAGTAATCACGCCGCTCTGGACGAACGCGCCGCGAGACATTATCTCCTGCGGCAAATCCTGACATTTTTGTGGAGCAAAGCCCGTGCCGGCTTACCAATACATTTATGTGATGAAGGGCCTGTCCAAGACCTATCCGGGCGGGCGCGAAGTGCTCAAGGACATTTGGCTGTCGTTCCTGCCAGGGGCAAAGATCGGCGTGCTCGGACCCAACGGCGCCGGCAAATCGACG